>CAZZZY010000657.1:0-4002 GCA_964658545.1 uncultured Acetobacteraceae bacterium
GCTTATCTTCAATGTCCGACAGGAATTTCTGGTGATATGTGCCTGGGTGCTTTGGTAAGTTTGGGTGTTCCTGTGGAGTATTTAATTGAAAAACTCAATGGGTTGGGTATTGAACAGGAATATCAGTTAAGGGCGGAGTTTGTCCAACGGAATGGCCAGCAGGCGACTAAAGTCCATGTGGATTTAGTACACGAGCATCATCACCACCACGATCGCGAACACAGTCACCATCACACACGCCACTTACCAGAAATAGAGCGGATGATTCTCAAAGCTGGGTTGCCATCACGGGCAGAAGCTTGGAGTTTGGCGGTATTCCGACAGCTAGCAGTGGCAGAAGGGGCGGTACATGGAATTTCCCCTGAAAAAGTTCATTTTCATGAGGTTGGTGCTATAGATGCGATTGTAGATATTGTGGGTACTTGTCTGGGTTTGGATTGGCTGGGGATGGACAGTAATGACGAAGGATTGCCCCTACTTTACTGCTCGGCGTTCCCGACTGGCGGCGGTACTGTTCGGGCTGCACATGGTCAGATGGCGGTACCAGTACCAGCCGTATTAAAGCTGTGGGAAATGCGGAGTTGTCCAGTTTATAGCAATGGGATTGATAGAGAACTGGTGACACCAACAGGAGCCGCGATCGCCACTACCTTGGCAAGAGATTTTGGTTCACCACCCGCGATCGCTATCAAGCAAATAGGACTGGGAGCAGGAACCATAAATTTGCCCATTCCCAATATTCTACGCCTCTGGCTGGGTGAAAGCACAAATTTACAGTCAAATTTCAGCAATTCTGAAGATAGTAGCTCAAATTTAGAAACCATCTCGGTACTAGAAACCCAAATTGATGATTTAAATCCCCAGGCGATCGGCTATGTGTTTGAGGCTTTGTTTGCTGCTGGTGCGCTGGATGTTTTTACCCAAGCGATCGCAATGAAAAAGTCCCGTCCAGGGATTTTGCTAACTGTGATTTGTCATCCAGAAAATTTACTCAGTTGTGAAGCGGTTATATTCCGCGAAACTACAACTTTGGGCATTCGGCGAACAACTCAGCAACGCGCCATTTTACAACGAGAAATTCAACAAGTGGAAATTGAATATGGTAAGGTGCGCGTTAAAGTAGCATGGAAAGGACAATCACCAGAAAAAGTTATTGCTAATGTGCAGCCAGAATATGAAGATTGTGCAGAGTTAGCCCGAAAACATAATATTCCCTGGCGTGAAATTCAACGGTTGGCGCTACAGAGTTGGTATTTAGTCAATAGCTAAATCTCCTCGTTCCCAGTCTCTGACTAGGAATGTCATCCTAAAGGCTCCGCCTTCCCTCAAACATCAATCAACTCTACCTGCAATAAACAGGGAAAGGCGCTAACACAGGTGGGTCGTAAAATAAAATCTGCATGTTCAGTAATGTTCAGTAAGTCAGTGTACATTTCGCGCAAATTAGGATTTGCCCATTGACGCACAGCCAAAATAAGCTTTTTCTCCGTTTTTTGGTAAAAAGAGCAATTTGTAACCAGACCCAATTCCCTTTGCTGTTAAAACGTGAAAGTAGTACGAAGTACGCCTACAGTCGTAGTCGTATTGTTGCTGTTACCTTCTGGGTTAAAGAGAACAAACGCGCCAGGGGTAATGCTAATATTATCACTAACTTTAACGCGGTAGTAGGCTTCTAAATGGTAAGGAGTAGCCCGATTTTCCCCTGTAGGTGTCAGTTGAGCAGAACCACTAGCATCACTACGGTAAAGGGGCTGACCAAAAAGAATCCCGGCGTTGTTCCCTGGTTTGAATAAATCATTGAAGTGAACTCCGACCATCCAACTTGTAAAAGTAGTAGAAGCATTCACGCTATTAGAAGAAGCATCAACAAACATAGCTGCACCGTAGCCAGATAAGGCTATCTTGGGAGAAAATCGCCATGTTACTGTACCTCCAAAGGAGTTGAGTTTGACCGGTGTTCCAGCCGCAACCCCAGCTAAAGCACCAATATCATCACTAATTAATCCTGTGCCTAAAATGTTGATTTCGTGATAACTATTGGCATAGTTTAGAGCAATATCTAGGTTAGGACTGGGCTTAACGGTTAACTGTGCAGCTACAACACTACTACCACTAAATAAACCTGCACCCAGAGGTGTAGTAGAAACTCCTGGTAGTGCCTCACTAGGAGATTTTTGAGGTAAATTGGCGTTGACACTACCGTATAAAGCTCTAAAATCCAAATTTGGGGAAATACTATAAATAAATCCTGCCGCCGATGCTAAACCAGTACCTGAAGTTCCACCAGAAACCCGTACCACAGGATTTAATCCGCCAAAACGAGAAATTGATTCTTGTCCTTCGCCATAAAAAGGTGTAATTGCAGGGAAAGCATCTGATGTTTCCGCCGCCGTTCCCGCAAACAAGGTTAATTTATTAGCGACGGGAAAGATATACAGTAATTTGTAAAGCTGAACACTGTTTGCCCCAACACTCGACAAAGTATTGACATTTAACCCCGGAAACTGCGGCTCGAAACTGGTACGAGCGCTACTAGCACTCAGTATAGGTGAAGCTAATCCTAAACTTTGTTGCAGGCTACCCTGTCCATTGGCTCCACCCAAAAAGTTATAAGCTTGCAAGCCAGTAATTAATAAATCTTTACCTGTAAAACTAGTAGTGAGATTTAACCGGACTCTATTTACTAGTATGATGTTCGAGTTGCTGTTTCCAGGAGCGCCACCGCTAGCACCAACAGCAGCAATAATCGCTTCACCATTGAGTTTGGTAGTAGTAGAAAATTGATGCGCTTCGAGAGTTGCTGTGCGAGATTCTACAGCATCTACTCGACCCCGTAATTTTGCCAATTCCGCTGCAAATTGTTCTTGTAGTTTCTGCAACGTGGCTAAATCTTCTTTCTTGACCAAATCAGTAGTTGCAGTCGCAATTAGTTCGTTGATGCGTTCTAAACAAGCATTTAAGCCAGCTGCAAATTCATAGCGAGTCATTCCCCGATTACCGCGATAGGTGCGATTAGGATAACCAGCGATACAACCATAACGCTCAACCAAAGATTGCAATGCTTGAAACGCCCAATCAGTCGGTTGTACATCAGACAATTGGGATACGGATGTAACTTGTGCAAGTTCATTTGATGCAAGAGAAGAATCTGGAGGTTGTGGTGTGATTAGCTGCGAAAAATTGGTACTAGAATCCTTTCCTAAATCTTCCCTTTTTTGCTGTTCATTAGCTGAAGATAAATCTTTCAAAATTGTAATTTTATTAGCCATTAGCAATTTCAGAGAAATATTATTTCTGGAATTGCTTTGACGATCATTATTTTGAGCAATGGTTAAGCTCTTATCTGCAAACTCTGAATTACTGAGTGCTTTTACAGGTAATACCCCGCAAATTAAGCATAGCAAACCTACTCCACCAGCAGAAACAAGTAGACTTCTTATCATAAAAACTCTCAAGATATTTAGGAATTAGAAAAAACTTAATGACGAGGTTTTAATGCTATTGATAAGTAAATTTAAATTTCACAATCCTAGCTTGCTAAAAGTAAATTTTAAACTAGCTAAAGCACAATTTAAATCGTCAGTTTTTGAATAATAGCATGGCAAATACTATTATTGGAAATAATGAACAATTCCCATGATTGATAATTTTTATAATTTGGATTGAGGAAATAGTAATTACAGAAGTGTAGTTTTGTGGTACGAGATTGGGATAGGAGCATCGGGGTGAAATGAGCAACCGATGCTGTTGGCGAAGTCAAAAGTAGACAGGAATTCCGTAGAGTGTCACCCTAAGATTGGGACTATATAGGCATTGAGCCGAGATATGACCAGAGATTTCTTGAATAGTTCTCAAAGGTATCCCAGCGCTCTTCCATCTGCGTGAGGGCAGTTCGCCTAAACGAATGGGTGCTGACTCCCTCTACACCCAATACGCTTGGGTTAAGACTAAAACTCTGTTACCAAAGTCAATTTTTTAACGTAGACGCAAAGCGGCTGACCG
>CAZZZY010000658.1:0-3993 GCA_964658545.1 uncultured Acetobacteraceae bacterium
TTGGATGACAACGACTCGTTGAGGATGGACGGGAACTAGGGTTTGACCCATTGCGTGTTGGACTAGGTGGACTTCTACAGATGCTCTTTGACTTGAGGAAACAAGGCTGATGTCGCGCTTTGGTAATTGAGGATTAAAGAAACTGCAAGCAGAAACCACTAGGAGCGTCAGTAGCACAATCAAGTAGAACTTAAACTGAGGCATATTGACAAAATGAACAAGATGGAGTTGTTGGGAGAGTGATTGTGGTTAAGTGCGTTAGCGTCAGCTTTGACGAGTGCGATCGCACAAGGTTAAATTGATGGGTAGTGCGAGCATCTTGCTCGCGTCGTGAGCTAGATGCTCACACTATCAACCCGTCAAAATGAATTTGACAGACTAATATAGCTTCTTTCCTCAAAACTTCCAACTCACTGTCCCCTGCACCGTAAATGGATCTTCAGGATAAACAAGTTGAATAGTTCGAGGGGTGAAGTACTGAACATTGAACAGATTCTTAAAGTTGAGTGCGAGGCTAAGGTGTCCTTTTTTGTAGTACACAGCTGCATCAGTACGTACATAACTGGGGACACTAAAGTCATTGTTCAAATCTCCCTCCCGTTCGCCGACATAAAACAAACCCAAGCCAAACCCCAATCCTTGCAGGTTCCTTTTGGAAAAAGTATAAGTCGTCCATAAACTCGCACTATCAAAAGGGACGTTCGGTAGTAGATTGCCAATGGCATATACATTATCCTTTGTCACCCGTGCATCCGTGTAAGCATAGGAGGCAATCACATTCCAACCAGGCAATATCTCCCCCATGATATTGAGTTCGATGCCTCGGCTACGTTGTTCCCCCGTCTGGACATCAAATGTGGGATGATTCTCGTCAATTGTCAAAACATTGGATAGAGTCAGTTGATAGAAAGCAAGGGTTGAAGATAGCCTGCTTTGGAGGAAATCACCCTTGACTCCTACTTCGTATTGAGTGCCAGTACTGGGTTTAAATAAACTACCCCCAAAGGTGGTTCCAACATTTTGGGAGAAGGATTGAGTGTAGCTGGCATAGAGTGAGATGGGTTGGATAGGTTGATAGACAAGACCTACACGAGGACTAAACGCCTGATCGGGTTGAGTATTATTGAGACTTGAATTTAAAAAGTTGGTAACGCTACTCTGGACAAAATCTCCTCTTCCGCCGAGGACTAACTTCAGATTGGAAGCAAGCTTTACTAAATCTTGAACGTAAATGCCGATGTCATCATTTACCGTTTTTTGATTAAGTGTAGAAATAACAGCACCAACTGGCTGACCATAGACGGGGTTAAATACATTTATAGAACCAACAGTACTCGTAGTCCGATTGTAGATATTGAGTTCTCTGTACAAGTCAAAGCCTGTGGTTAATTCATTCTGAAGACCGCCGATTTTAAATTTACCTGTCAGATGGTTGTCTAGAGCATACTCGTTATCCACACCTGGTCCTCCTATATCGGTTTGTTCTGAGCGAGTCAAAGTCTGATCATCAGATTTTAGAGCGACAGAATTGGCACTATCTCTTAGAAAGCCAACAAACCTAACCTTAAAAGCATTCACCCAAGACCAGTTATCATTAAAGCGATGTTCCAAGTTATAGCCCAACAGAACAGAGGTAGTGTCGTTTTTGGCGTTCACATCCAATGTGTCAAGACTGAGCGGAATCTTTCCGTTTGGGTTAGGCAAAACAGTTCCTACAGCAGGTAGCCCTGTTCTAGGGAACTGGTGTTGATATCGGAATTCTGTTTCAAAAGTCAGTTTTGTATTGGGATCTATTTGCCAACTAACAACGGGTGCAATTAGATAACGCTGAGAGTTAAAAAAGTCAACAAAGCTTTCTGTATTGAAGTAAGAAAGATTTAATCGATAGAGGAGTGTTTTGTCAGGATTCAGAGGCCCAGACATATCTAAAGTTGGTTGATACAAACTATAACTACCGGCAGTCATACTGGCAGCAAAGTAAGGCTCACTCAGGGGCTTTTTAGTGATAAAATTAACCGTGCCACCAGGATTACCTTGTCCGTAAAGGACAGAAGCAGGTCCCCTCAGAACCTCTATCTGTTCAATGTCGGCGAGTTGAGTTTGTCCGGTTGTAGCTCCTCCTATATAGTCCTTAAGACCGTTGCGAAGGAGGTTGCTCGTTTGAAAACCCCTAATTGTGAAGACATCACCATTACTCGGCGAGTTAAAAGCCTGGATGACACCGACGCTTCTTAAGGCATCAATAGCGTTAACGGCTCCTTGATCCTCCCAACTCTGTCGGGGAACCACTTGAACCGATTGAGGAATGTCGCGTACTGGCGTTGGTGTTTTTGTGGCTGTACTCGCATCAGGAACGTTATAGCTTCCTGACGGCGCTCCAATCACATCTAACTCAATGGGTGGTTGTTGCTTTGGTGTTGGCTGCTGTGCCGTCGATGTAGTACTTGTCACGCCAAACACTAAACCTTCAGTCTGACTATCAAATAACTCCACCACAGGCGCACTCGTTTCCCCTACTACCGTCACCCGCAGGGTGTTAGCGTCCACATTAGCAACTGTAACTAGTGCAATTCCTGCTACTGGCTTTGCTCGTTGAAAACTCTCCCCACTCGCCAATTGCAACTGAGCATTGAGTATATTTACTATGTAGGAATTACCTTCAGTTTTTGCTGAAACTGATAACTGCTCAGAATTGGGCGTAACTAAAATTAACTCTATGCCTTTGTCAGTGGTGTTTACCTTCACATCCGTAACCGACACAACAGGAGTTGTGGCTTGGCTGATTTGAGAAACAGAGTTCTGATTCCTGGGTGTCCTCAATAAATATACGGCACTGCTCTTACCAAGTTGCAACTCACTGAGGCTGGGAATCTCTGTCGTTGGTTGTATTGCTGTAGTTAAAGTTTTTTGCGATGATAAATTATGTTCACTAACGTTAGTATTTGGGATCTGTTGACCCAAAACTGGTATAGATATCGCTAAACAAGAACTAGACAGCAAAAAACTCTGCCAAAAAAAGCTAAATTGTTTTTGTAAATACACTCTCAAACCCTCACAAATAATTGAATTACGCGAGCAATTGAAAACTGCTTAAACCACAAATATTCCCGCTTTTCAAGCGTGCCATTGCACTATTACCCCTTTACTAAGTAGGTAAATAAATCATCAAGAACTCGATTGGCTGATAGATAGCTACCAGCGAGCCAACAAAATTCATCAACTATATGAATTTTGCCCTGTCTGGCAACATTAAGCTTTGACCACAAAGGTTCTGCAATGAGTTGACGGAGAGCGGTTTTAGACTCTATTGGATCTTTGAAGCCATAGCGCAAGATAAATAGAACATCTCCATCTATCTGGCTGAGTACCTCTGGAGATACACCATAACCAACAGGGCTACCCTCTTTTTTTTTAGTTCCGATTTTATCCAGATTTTGTGAAGGAGGACGGATTAGACCGGCATCCTCTAAGATCACTCCAGAGAATGAACTCTTGGTTGTCGCCTGAATTCGCTTTGGCATGAGTTGCACAACAGAAACTCGAATCTTTTTGAATCGGGAACCCATTTTTTCTTTGAACTCGGTTAAGCGGGCGTTATATTTGTCGATAATAAGTTTTGCTGCTTCAGTTTGACCCAGAGCGTTTGCCGCAGGCATAAACGATTCTTTCCAGTCTCCACTGTTGGGCATCTTAACCAGAACGGTGGGTGCAATGTGAGATAGTAGACTGTAATTGTCCCGGTTCTCATCAATCGTGCCCAAGATCAAGTCCGGTTTAAGGGTCATCACCTTCTCTAGGTTCGTCGGCGAAAAAGCCGCGCCAATGTCTTTAATACCAAGTTGCTTATTATCTAACCCTAGCCCCTGGAGAGTTAAAGCCAGACCGGGAGCGCCCACCACTTTGACCCCCAGAGCTAGAGGTATTTGCACGAGCCATCGTTGGATGACAACGACTCGTTGAGGATGGACGGGAACTAGGGTTTGACCCATTGCG
>CAZZZY010000659.1:0-3992 GCA_964658545.1 uncultured Acetobacteraceae bacterium
GAGAGGGATTTAGGGTGAGGGCAAAAACTACGGTTCTCAACATAGATGAGGTTTATTTCTTGCAAATCCCCAAACACAATACCCACCTATCCTTATCCTCATAAAAACGCAGCCCGTAGCTTACTTAAGAGCAGAGTTACGGGTTTTGCTTTGGAGTGCGCGGGGTTCAAAAACTTTGATTTCTGATTTTGTGTTTATTCCAACAATACCAGGCGACAAGGCTTTGCCTACCTTTATCCTTTATATTATATAGCCCAATACGCTTGGGTTAAAGCCAAAAACTAAAACCAGCCTAGTAGTCTGTCAAGGTTAAATTGATGGGTAGTGCGAGCATCTTGCTCCCGTCCTGAGCGAGACGCTCACACTATCAACCCGTCAAAATAAATTTGACAGACTACTAGTAGTCTGTCAAGAAATAATTGACGAATAAATTTTCTGTAGAGACGGCGATTTATCGCGTCTCTCCAACCGTCAAAATGAGTTTGATAGACCAGTAGGTTGAGTTGAGGAACAAAACCCAACCGACAAATGTCGTTAACCCAAGCGTATTGTTATATAACCAAACCAGTATGTTCTAACTGTCCTGCGATTTATATTAGGGCTGGTTACAAGAAGTGATTTTTGATGACAAACCACTATATATCTAAAGCTTTCAGCAATTTAGATTCAGTAGGGAGCGAACGATCTAAGCCCTAGTTCCTACTTAGATATTTCAATAACCATGTGTGACAGTTATTAAGGCGATCGCTTGAATGTTGCTATCTAGATCAGATGTTTTATAATGTTATGATATGAACATAATGTTTTTGCATAAGTTAATCCGATAAGTTTTTAACCCTAAGTTAATCGTTTATTAGCTTTGCAAAAACTAGAATTGTAGTAGTGGCAACGATGCCTGATCCACAGGTTTCAATGAGATGTCGCATTTTTGAAAATTAGGTGCAACGAAGACAATTATCTAAACAAGGTGTGAGGAGTAAAGAAATATGTCTAATCTCTTGTGGAAATCCTTAGTGGTTAGCCCAGCAGTTTTGGGAGCAACATTGTTAGTTTCGACAACAGCAATTGCGGCTCCAAGCACAACCAGTGGAGTATCATCAGCCAAACAAACAAGTGTAACTGAAGTTGCCCAACAGCCAGAAACAGCCCAAACAACGATAGATCAAGTTAATCGCTACAGCAACGAAGGCAACCAAAATACCTCTCAGTCTCAAGTAACATCGGTTTCTCAATTTTCCGACGTACAACCCACTGACTGGGCATTCCAAGCATTGCAGTCATTGGTTGAGCGCTATGGTTGTATTGCAGGCTACCCAAATAGCACTTTTCGCGGGAACCGTGCTTTGACCCGTTATGAATTTGCTGCTGGTTTGAATGCCTGTTTAGATCGGGTTAACGAATTGATAGCCACAGCAACAGCTGACTTAGTGACCAAACAAGATTTAGCTACCTTGCAACGGTTACAAGAGGAATTTTCCGCAGAATTGGCAACTCTACGCGGTCGCGTCGATTCCTTAGAAGCGCGGACTGCTGAATTGGAAGCCCATCAGTTCTCCACTACGACCAAATTAGTCGGTGAAGCCGTTTTTGGCGTTACTGATGTCTTTGGAGGTAATAATGGAAACAACAACAATACTGTCTTTCAAGATCGGGTACGTTTAGACTTGCAAACCAGCTTCACTGGTCAAGATGTTTTGCACACCCGTCTAGCAGCCGGGAATGCACAACCCTTTGCACTGGCGAATGGTAACGCTGGTGGTGAAGGTACACAAACATTTCAAGTTGGTACTGCCTCTAACAATGTTGGTGGCAATGCTGTCAGGATAGACCGCTTGACCTATGAAGCTCCTATAGGCCCTGCCCACGTTTATATTGCAGCTAGTGGCGGAGAACACAGCCAGTACGCCGCTGTCAACAACCCTTACTTTTTCGACAATACCGATGGCGGTAACGGCGCTTTGTCCACCCTTGCTTCTGAAAATCCTATCTATCGGATTGGTGGCGGTTCTGGTATAGCGCTTAATTTCCCCCTTGGTAAAGGTGGCGGTATTCTAGGAAATAGCTCAATCACTGCGGGTTACTTAGCATCAAATGCTAATAATCCTGGTTTGAGTCAAGGTCTGACAAACGGCAACTATGCAGCTCTAGGACAGTTGAACTTTAGTGTTGGCAATCGCGTGGCTTTAGCTGCTACCTACGTCAACGGGTATAATGAGGGTGGTACTGGTAATTATTTATTTAACTCGATTTCTACGGCTAACGGAGGTTTGGCAGTCGGTAGTAATCAAGCTAACACTCTACTAGGTCCATCTTCAATTAATTCCTACGGTCTGTCGGCTGCATTCAGACCCAGCGACAAACTATCAATTAGTGGCTTCGTCTCTTACTCTAGTGTCGCCGGTTTATCTAGAGGTGCTGATAATTTTGACGCTTGGAGCTATGGAATTGGGGCAGCCTTACCTGATTTCGGTAAAAAGGGTAATGTTTTAGGTATTTTTGCTGGTGCAGAACCCTATTCCTTTAACCGAACAGCTTTTACTGGTACTGGCAATAGTATACCATATCACTTTGAAGGCTTCTACAAGTATCGTGTGTCGGATAACATCTCAATCACTCCTGGCGTAATCTGGTTGACCTCTCCTGGTCAGAACAGCAATAGTGACGATGCAATTATCGGTACACTCAGAACAACTTTCACCTTCTAGAGTGGTGACTATTCAGTGATAATTTTGAACTCAATTTTTCCCCGCCATCAGGCGGGGCTTTTTGTTTTCAGTAGCAGCAAGGAATAAACCCCAGTGAGTAACCGGAGTATACTAGAAAAGTTAGGAGTTGTCAGTAAAGTTAAGAGTTTTGAGTTTTGAATTGTGGCGGGTTTGATATGAACGCGTAACATCTTAACTAGGACTTATGCGAAACTACACGCTGTAGTGGCCCATACCTGAAAATCTTGGTTTTTAGATAAAGTTTTGCTTAAGTCCTACTAGTGGTCTATCGCAAAAGTTTTGAGAGGTTCGTAGTAAGCACTCTAATGCTTGAATATTAGAGGACTAAAGTCCTCACTACAAACATATTTATCCCTCAAATTTAATGCGATGAACTACTAGCTTACGCTATGTGCAACTTATCCTTAGAACCCCGCTTCCATTCCTCTCCCCCAAAGGGAGAGAGGCTTTAATTCTTGCTCCCCTTCCCTTGTAGGGCAGGGGTTGGGGGTTAGGTCTGAGAGAAAGTTGCACACCACGTTAGCTTCTAACTCCTAACTCTAATAGAGACTAGATTAATCGCGTCTCTACTCTTAACTCCTAATTCCTACCTCTTAATTCTTAACTTATTACTGTTTGTGGAACTATCCTGTAAATCGGAATACGCAATTCTAGCCTTATTAGAGATGGCCGCTCACTACGAAAGCGGCGAACCACTGCAAATTCGCCAAATCGCTGCACAACAAAATATACCCGATCGCTATCTGGAACAGCTACTAGCAACCTTGAGACGCGGGGGTATAGTTAAGAGTCAGCGCGGGTCAAAAGGTGGCTATCTCTTAACGCGAGAACCTCGAAAAATCATCCTTTTGGAGATTTTTGAATGTTTAGAAGGGTTAGAGATTCAGACTTGTGAAGAAAATGTTAATCCCAAAACAGTAGATAGCTCGGTTATAGAAGAAATTTGGCAAGAAGCAAGTCGCGCGGCAAATTTAGTGTTGCAAAAATATACGCTCCAGGATCTTTGTGAAAAACGAGATTCACGGCGGCAGTTCGATATCATGTACTACATTTAATCAAGAGTCATTTGTCATTTGACCGACAAAGACTCATGATAAGCATTTTCAATCTGGTGAGGTGCAGGTATGCAAACAGACCTAACCCCCTTGCCGAAGCGGGAAGGGGGAAAAATTCAAAGCCTCTCTCCTTTTAGGAGAGAGGTTGAAACTGTACCTCACGCTTGTTGAGAAACGCTATACAAGCCCCTAAATTTGTTTATGGGGATTA
>CAZZZY010000660.1:0-3986 GCA_964658545.1 uncultured Acetobacteraceae bacterium
TGACATTACTGGGTGTTGTGCCTAGCCCTAGTAAAAACACATTACTGGGGGATATGGAAAACAGCCCTAGTAACGATGTCGAACAGTCAAATATATCCCCCAGTAAAAACAGCCCTAGTAATGATATCGAACAGTCAAATATATCCCCCAGTAAAGATAGCCCTAGTAAAACTAGACGACACAAAGGATTAGGTAGTGGCTCCATTCAGTGGAAAACCATTACCCTTCACGGCAAAGATTATCCCCAAGCTTGGTATCACTACGAGTTTTGGAAAGATGGCGATCGCCTGGTTAAAAAGTGCAAGTATATTCCAAAACGACTATTAGAGAGAATAGAGAAGCTAGAAGCAGATAAAGCCCCAGTTAGAGAGATTTTGTCAATATTGCGAGTAAAATTGTAGAAAAGGCTGTTGGTTAAAATACTTGCCATCCTATTCACCTGACCAAAACACAAAATTGAGTGATACTGGTCATGGTTGAAAAGTCAAATTTGTAAACAACTAATTCAATTTGACTGTCTTTGTGATGGTATAGAAGATGTGCTTCGCACAGTGTCCTAACCACCTTGATGATTGCAAGTAACATTCCTAGTTGTAGCGATCGCATCGCCCACGAAGTTTAAAGTCTGGCATCCGCTATGATCAACCCAAGACGATGTGCAATAAGTTGTAATTGCTGTACATCGCGCTCAGTAAAATTGGACTCACGACCTCTACTGCTGACACATTATTAACCATCATCGGCTCCACACTGGCGGCAATATGACCAGCAATGCCCCGCCCGATAGGGATACGGATTTGTTATGTAATTTCTTCCTCTAGTCCAATGGTTGTTTGTACAGCTAAACTCTGTAGGTCTGCAACTGGAAGTACGAGTGTAACAGTATCTACGGATATATAATCTCGCAACCACTCAAGCAGCCTATTAAATGTTGCATTCATATAGATTTGAGTAGTGCGACAGCAAAAATAAAATCAGAAGAGCCGCTAACAAATACCCACCTTCAAGCAGTACAAGATGTCATAAGTTTTGTACAGCTACTGCACATATCTATCTTTAGATATAGAAAAATTTCATTCTGATTTCATTTTTTTACGAAAAGCTATGAATAGGGTGAACGGTAAAACATTTCAGACATTTATATACCTTCATTGGTGACAAGTGATTGCTAAAAATATGTTAGCCAGGGGTAAAATTCTCTGGTTGAGGCTTTCCCGTCAACTGCTTCAACCGAGGCGCTTGGCTTTCGTGGAAGCTTGCCTGATTGGTCTAGTTTCTGGGTTAGCGGCAGTTCTGTTAGGACAGGCAGTGGATTGGGCAGGCGCATTGCGAGTGCGTATTTCTTACCATTGGCCTGCCTATTTGGTGCTACCAAGTATTGGACTAGTAGGGGGACTTTTAGCTGGTTGGCTAGTAGAGCGTTTTGCACCGGAAGCATCAGGTAGTGGGATGTCGGAAGTGAAAGCGGTATTGGCTCGCGTACCGATGCCGTTAAATCTGCGGATTGCTTTGGTGAAGTTGATCAGCGCTACGTTAGTGTTGGGTTCGGGAATGCCTTTGGGACGGGAAGGGCCAACTGTCCAAATTGGGGCAGCCTTGGCAAATCAACTTAGTAACTGGGTACCGACTTCACTAGAGCATCGTCGCCAACTCATCGCCGCCGGAGCCGGGGCTGGGTTAGCTGCGGCTTTTAATGCACCGATCGCAGGTGTGCTTTTTGTAGTGGAAGAATTACTCCAAGATGTGTCAGGTATCACTCTTGGTACTGCGATTTTGGCTTCTTTCATCGCTTCAGTCATCTCCCGGCTTTATGGTAGCCACAACCTGGATCTAAATCATCTAAATTTAGGTCTTCCCGATACAACTTTCTTCGCTCAGGAAATCCCTTTCTACTTGATTTTGGGTGTGCTGGCGGGACTTCTAGGCATTCTATTTAATAAAGGTATCCTTGGGAGTCTAGCAATTAACCGCCGCCTGCTACATGTGAGTTTACCTTGGCGAATTGGAATTGCTGGGTTAGTCAGTGGTTTGGCGATCGCCTTGTTACCTGCTGCCTTTCGGGATCATGCTGGGCTGAGAGAAATTTTGCTTGCGGGTAATACTAACTGGTCATTTGCAGCGATCGCTCTTTTAGTTCAGTTTACCCTAATTATTTTTACCTACGGCTCTGGAGCGCCAGGGGGTTTACTAGTTCCCACCTTGGTTTTAGGCGCTGCCCTTGGTTACTTAGTGGGTGCTGTCGAACACAGTTTACTGGGAATGAGTGCTGCAACAGTCTATGCTCATGTCGGCATGGCTGCCTTTTTTAGCGCCGTCTCTAAGGTACCAATTACAGCAGTCGTCATTGTATTTGAGATGACAACAGATTTCAATCTGGTGCTACCGCTAATGATTGCGTCTGTGGTTGCCTATTTAGTAGCAGAAAAAATTGACCATCGATCGCTCTACGACCTTTTACTGGAGTGGAAAGGGATTCACATCACCAAGGAGCCAAGCACAGAGGGGCTTCTGGCGCAACTGAGTGCCGTAGATGTGATGCAACGGCGTGTGGAAACCCTCTCTAGCCAAATGAGTACTGATGAAGCAGTACAGGCATTTTCCAACTCTCACCATCGCAACTTCCCAGTTTTAGAGAATGGCAAAGTTGTTGGCATTGTAACTCAGAAAGATTTAGTTAATATTGCTTCGCAACAGTTAGGTGGAGATACAACTATCAGCGAGATTATGACACCAGAGCCAGTGACAGTAACTCCCATAGCTACACTTGCTTATGTATTGCATATACTCAATCGTTATCACCTCAGCTGCTTGCCTGTTACAGAAGGTCGCAAGCTCATAGGAATTATTACTCGTAGTGATATTATCCGTGTAGAAGCAGAGCAACTCAGTGGTAATAGCGAACAAATAGAACGTAAATCAGCACCTTCTTATGTGGTTTACCAAACTCGCGCTCCAGCTACAGGCAAAGGAAGGTTGTTAGTACCACTTTCACATCCACAGACAGCCGAGACTTTACTAGAAATGGCAGTTGCGATCGCCAAAGATCGCAATTACGAAATAGAATGCCTACAAGTGATTATCGTTCCGTCTGGCCGTATCCCATCGGAAACACCAGTGCAAACCGCCAAAAGTCTTCAACTTTTGCAACGGGCAATATTATTAGGAGAGAAATGGCGGATTCCCATTCACACCCAAATCCGAGTTACACATAATGTTGCTGGAGCAATTTTAGAGACTGTCAAAGATAGACATATAGACTTGGTGCTGATGGGATGGAAAGGCAGTACATCAACTCCTGGTAGAGTTTTTAGCCGAGTGGTGGATACCATAATTCGACAGGCAGGTTGTGATGTTATCTTGGCTAAATTAGATGATAAAAGATCCTTTGACCGTTGGTTGTTGCCAATGGCAGGCGGCCCTAACTCCAGCCAAGCAATTAAGTTATTACCTGCTCTGGCTTCTTTAAGTACATCACCTCAAATCAAGCTATGTCAGGTTTTCCAGCCTACTAACTCCATTCCTGACACAACATTACTAGATAAATCTGTTCACTTTCTGCAACACCGAGTTAGTGGTAAAGTGACAGCTACTCCAGTTCGTGCCAATTCTGTTTCTGAGGCTGTCCTGAAGTGTGCAGAACTTGACAACAGTGATGTGATTGTTCTGGGAGCTAGCCGTGAAAGTCTGCTGCAACAAGCGATTCAAGGAAATATTGCCGAGAATATTTCTCGCAAGAGTAATTGTACGGTTATCATGGTCAAAACTTAATTGCGTAGGCGCAAGCCTACCCGTATCAAATCCGCTTAATCACTTATGATATGTCATTGCGAGTGAAACAGAGTAGCGATCGCTTCGGACTCGGCGATCGATTCACTGCGCTATCGCTAGGGCTACTGGCAACAATTTTGGGTTTTCGAGACGCGATAAATCGTCGTCTCTACAAGTGTTTTGGTCTTATCTGAACTGTATTGATTTATAATTATCTT
>CAZZZY010000661.1:0-3986 GCA_964658545.1 uncultured Acetobacteraceae bacterium
GAGAGCGCTTTCATTATGCCCCACGCGCTGAGTGCTAAAAGTCCGATTGCTGATGTAGATTCGGGGACAGACTGAGGCTCAGGGGCAGAGATAGGACGCATTTGGAAACTGCCTATACGGTCATTAAATGCTAGCTGAATGGGGAAAGCAGTTTCTTCTGTTGAACCAAATAAGGAATCGATGCCAGTAATTTTGAAGTTGGAAATACCAGAACCAAATAATGATGTAAAGTCTACCCTGTCTCCCGCACCGAATTCACCCAGTATTCTGTCTCCTACTGAAACAGTAAATTTATTATCTGGACCGACAGGGAAATCTAGAATCTCACTAAATAGTGTGTCGTCAAGTGCTTGGAATTCAAAACCATAGGGAGTATGGGGATCATACCAGCGACAACCAGGAACGTTGCGGAATACTTGCCAGTTTCCTTCTTTAGCGTTGGGAAGAATCGGATTTTGTTGAGTTCCTCCAGGGCGTTCTTTGCCCACACCACCACCACCGCTACTACCTACAACATACGGAAAATCTGCTTCGTTGTCGAATACCGCGACATTAAGTTCATAACTGCCTCGGTCTTCACCACGACGACCTCCATTAGCAGCACGAACATTTAAGTCAATGGTTCCATTCCTGGAAACAATACCTGTTAATGCAGAGGCAAAACCATCTCCTAATTGACTATTGTCATTGTCATAGTACCGAGCTCCATTTTCACCATATGTTTCTAGTAATGTATTTGGGTTACATTGATTACCAGGTATATCGTTATTGATATAGGCATAGTATTTTGCACCTGGAGAAAGTTCTTTTAGCTGAAATGCATCTTGTTGATAACCTGATGATAGACTACCTGAATACTTTTTAAAGGTATTAACTGGTATGTATTCCCAACCCCACCTCACTCCATCATAAATGTTAACTGTCTTTTGGTTACTTTCAGATTTTTTAACCTCATCGACTAAATAAGTTTCGGCATAGAAATATAGTTTTTTGTTACCAAAAAGAAGATTGTATGGAATATCTAAAAAATAGTCTGCTCCGGCTGCGTAGTTTGTATCATAGTAAGGATTTTCAGTCTGCCAATCAGGCTTATCGATTTCATCACTTTCAACTATTTCATAATTGTCTATAACTCGTTGAATCCAATGGATGTTATTTCCTCTAGGATCATTTCCCTTTGGTTTATAATCAATTCCGATATAAGCCCCAACTCCTCCAATAAGATATGGATATCCTCCACAGAAGTCAAAAGGTGCGGGAGTGCAAGGGTTATATCCTTTCATATCGAAAGTACCTTCTAAGCCACCTAACCGTACAAATTGCCATTCAGGCTCGCGGAATCTATCTCTGAGTAGGCTTACTAATTTATCTGTACCTCCTGGTTTAATCTCTACGACTTTTCCGAAGTCTAAAACAGACCGAGGGTCATAGAAAGGCCATGCCTGTAACTGCACTAAACCTGCTGTTTGTCTTATGGGGTCTTCAAAATACTTTATTGCAGGTCTCCCATATGGATTATTAACTTTGACACCATAACTTGATTGACTTTGTAGTGTGACAAGTAGAGTTGTTGCCAACAATATCAGAGAATGTAGCCGTGATAACATGGTTATACCTTTTGTAAGTATGAACTTGCTGTGAGATTATATTTCTGTATCTGTGAATAGCAATCTGGATGTTGTTTCAGTTCAAGGCTGGACTAAACGAAACTCTACTTTAGGTGTAGACACTATCCCCATCAAAATAGCTTCTACTAAGTTCGTATTCATACTTTCTCGGTTATATATTTGTGCAGTTGCATTTTTGTTGTTATAGGTGAGCTGAATTTGATAGACACCCGGTTTAAGAGCTTCAATTCTCCAATAACCCCCATCTCCGGCATCAATGGTAAGGGTAAATTGAGCGCGTTTGTACCAAGAAAAACTGGTGTATGGAAATAAGCTCACATTTTCTCCAGGCATAACTAATGGAAAATCTGATTCTAATGGTCTTTTAGTGCCACGCCGAAAATAGTTCCGCAAACATACTTGACCATCGCCTCCCACAAGTTGGGGAATTAAAGTAGCAAAAAAACTCAAGCGAACTGGGCTAGACGTGTTGTTAGTAATGCAAATCCCTAACTGTACACGAGTTACGACACCGCGCTTTTTTTCTGGGAGAGTTAACACCTGTTCTGGCATCAGGGTTTCAAAACGGATACCATCTACTTCTGTTGCATTGTTGTTAGCTCCTACGGGTTCAATCAACCGAAGATTCAGGATTTTAGTTGCTAATTGTTCTGTACTTATTCCTTGAGTTGTTTGGGAGTCAGAACCAGATTCACTATCCCTAAAAGGAATACCCCATATGAACCGAAGCTGATAGGCTCCTATTTGGAGAGGATTAAAAATCCAGGATTTATCAAGAAGACTAAAAAAGATTTGTAAAAAGCTAGAGCGGTTAATAACTTGAAGTTGCAGCAAGTTATTTTGCCAGAACAACCTTAAAGTCACAGTAGCAAGTCCATACTGCCTGTAATCAATCAAACGAGGGTCAAATTCTCTAGTCTTTCTTGGAAAAAACCAACGGAATAAGTTTGAGAGCAACTGGTTCAATTCCAATTGAAACTCCGAGCGTGCAGGTATGTTCCTTTGCTGTGTGTTAACAGGTTCATCTGGAACTATTTGCCCTTGCAGTGCTTGACCATCTGATGTCAAAAGCTCTGGAATTAGAGTTTCATTGGGATTGAGGCGAAAAGGGTTTGGTGTGTTGTTAATCAGGTAGACATTAAATTCTACAAAAGTATTGGAATCGGAAGTGGAGTTATTTTCTGGGATAGGCAACACTATAAGATTTGGTTCCCAAATTCTTAAATGTATACCATCTATTTCAAAGAAATTGCTTTCATTTGATTCAAAAGATGTCATGTTCGCTATCCTCTCATTTTCAGGTTTTAATGCGTCGTCCATCATAACGGCACATGTCTTAATGCTATTATCCTGAAAGATAATGATGATTTGTTGTCAAAAAGAGAAAGGCATCTCGATAGAGTGTTACTGCTCTTCCTGGTATTAACAGCACATAATCAGATTCAATTGGTGGGTTAAATCGCTCACAGTCGATACCTGTTTGGATTAATTGGTTATCTGGTGCGATCATTTCTGGAAACATAGAGTAAAAATTCGATGAAAAATAAAAGGGTGTTTGCGTATTATTAGTAATACGAATATCAAGCTCTACAGGAGTACGAACACCCCGCTTGGCTTCTGAGATGGTTAATACCCTCTGTGATACCACAGTTTCAAACCTGACATTATCCACTTCAACGGCATTAATTTCATTCGATTCAAAAGATGTCATTTTGGCTACCCTCTCTATTTTCAGATTTTCATACGCCGTCAAATTTATTGGCGTATGGCTTAATGCCATTGTCCTGAAAAAGAATGATGATTTGTTGTCAAATACAGATTTTTCATAAATATTTTTGCCCTTTGCTTCATCTCACCAAGGCAACAACATTAATATTCTCTTAAATGCACGGCAATTACTTTCTCTAAAAGCTTTATATAAATGTTCTTTGTTTAAGGATTCAGAAATGGCTAGTAGATGCATAAATTAAATTTTTCCATGAGGCAAAAATATTCACTGCTGTACTTCGGCGCTACATCTAATCAGAAAGCATTAAGATAAATATAGGCTCATTTGGGAGTAGCTCATAACCCTAAATTTACTGAATTATTAAAACAGCCTCTACTGACTTAGAAGACGAAAAATTATGAAGTTAATCTCAAGTAACTGAGAACGAAAGAGTTTAATTTAAAGATTAAGCCGAGCATTAAGGATACATTTAGTTTGTTGGTCTTATTGAAATGTATAAGGTTGTCTGATTATCTTGAAAAATCTTCATGAAGATAGCCGCGACTACGTAAGAGATATGCTCAGACTTAACTATTGGAAAGGTTTGTAGTAATTTGTCGATGCAACTATTAATGTGGATGCAAACAAAA
>CAZZZY010000662.1:0-3984 GCA_964658545.1 uncultured Acetobacteraceae bacterium
TTCGCAATTCGCAATTAAATCAATTCACCCACAAGGGGTGGGGTTTCTACCTGCCTTGGGATACAAGAACTGTTTCGCGCCACTTGTGGGCGAGGTTTTAAACCTTTACTTTTTTGATAAATTGCAACTAGCTACTTATTGTCAAGATACTCAGGAAAGAACTTTGGGTAAAGTCATTTTAGTAACAGGGCCAGCCCGATCTGGTAAAAGTGAATGGGCGGAAACTCTGGCGATGCAGACAGGAAAAGCAGTTGTATACGTAGCAACAGCCACCGATAACCTAGATGATCAGGAGTGGCATCAGCGCATTGTAGAACACCAACAACGTCGTCCCCAAGACTGGGTAACTATATCTGTACCTGTGGAACTGTCTGCTACCCTCGCTAATGCCAAACCCTATACCTGCCTTTTAGTTGATTCTTTAGGAACTTGGGTTGCTAATCTATTAGAAGAGGATAAATCTAGCTGGGAAAATATTCTTGCAGAGTTTTTAGAGACGGTGGATCTGGTTGCTGCTGATATGGTGTTTGTAGCAGAAGAGGTGGGTTGGGGTGTAATACCAGCTTATCCCCTTGGAAGAACATTCCGCGATCGCTTGGGTTCTTTAGTGCGCCAGCTAGCTGCACTTAGTCAAACTGTTTATTTAGTTACTGGTGGTCATGTTCTCAATCTGGGCATTCTTGGTTCGCCATTGCCAATTAGAGGGGAAGGAGAAGTGAGGAGTCAAGATTCTTAATCCAAAATCTACAATCTACAATCTAAAATTGTCTTATGGCAACCAAACAAGAAGTTAGAGGATACCTCGCCTACTGGTTTCAGTTGGGTAAGAAAGTGATTACGGGCAACGGGAAGGTAAGCATTTTGCCCAAATCGGTGCTAAATGGCGATCGCTATAGTGAAGAATTTGAAGAGTGCTGGCAGAAAATTATTTCGCTGGAATCAGGTGATTGTTACCTAGAGGGTACGCAAGAAACCATTGCTGAACTGTTGACACCAGTATGGGATATGGTTCCTTGTGGTCGTTGCAGTATGCCAGTAGCAGCCCGAAATGTCGGGATGCCGCCATTGTTATGTCCCTGCAATAGTTCACCTAACTGGCCTAATACAGAATTGCCAGCACCGCGAGAGCCAATTAAGACTCAACACCAACTCAAAACAATTCGCGATCGGCTTGTAGATAATATTGCTTGAAGAATAATTTAGCTATTCTGAATTCAGGATAATCCCCATTGAATAAATTTAGGGGGCTTGAAACCATTTTTCTTTTTCTTTATCTTTTTACTTTTGCCTTGTTCGGTCAGCGTAACTTAGGAGAATTAGTCAATTTCCAGACCGAATAATAGTTGTCACTGTAAACAATATCTGTATTTGATTTATACTTTTTTTCTATTGTTTCGCGCCAAGTATCTGAGGGATTGAATAGAAATACATCAGCATACCCATCAGGAATGTTGGGAATTTTTTGGTTGTTCACCAACAAAAATCGCACTTTTGGTTCCAAAAGATAGCTCAGAGAAAAGACATTCCCATAATTATTGCCCAAAGCATCACTAATCAAAAGTGGACGAGTCGTCTGATTGATGATTTGGGCAACTTGTGGATTGCCATAACTCATACCCTTATTCCACCAAGTTTCTGCCTGAGAACTCACCTTAGAAGAAATCAGACCACAAATAATTACTAATGCCATAATTATCTGCCAAATGCTCCGGCGCGAGCCGCTCCCATTATATAGTTGTGTAGCTAGTAGATAAGCAACAGTCACTTGAATTCCTAAATAAGATGGTATGAAATATGGTTCGGTATATGGTTGTATGCCCCCAGTATTTGGCAGTATTAGGGGTAGCGCTGGCACTACAATTAATGTAATGAGAAAAAACCAGACTTTATAATTAGTGGTTTGACAAAGAAAATAAATTGAATATCCTACCAAAGTTAAAAAGATTGGTGTAATTAAATAGTTCAGATAATTGTCTGAACTCAGGTCTACATCAAAAAAAATCCGGCTTAACTGCATCAGCAACAATGGAAATATAGGCATCAAAGACGACTGCGTTGTTGTCTGATCTGCTGAAATCAAAAATTGAAAAAAGTCACCTATTACAACTGTTATCCAAGGCATGAAGGCTAAAAAACCCACCAGTGATGCTAGCAGATAAGTTCTGACAGTTTCAGTCAACTTAAATTTGGCACTGAGCATCACATAAATGCCGTGAGCAACTGCTACAAATCCACTCCAAATAAATGTATAAAGACTGATGGCTAAAGTGACTGCATAAATGCTCCAAATGGCGAATAAATCTGGTCGTTTTTGTTCCTTTAATAGCTCATCTTTATCTTGTGATTCCAGGTGCATTGCTCGCAGTAGAGATGCACTGGATAGTAATATAGTGACTAACCAGAGAATATATTCTTGCGCTTCTTGGGCGTATACTAGGTGAATTGGAGAGATGGCCATAAGTGCGATCGCAACACTAGAAACCGATAAAGGCACATTAAATAATTCTCGGCATAGCCAATAAATACAAGGGAAAACCAGCAAACTAATCAAAGCGGATAAACTTCTAATCGCCGTCACAGAATTACCAAAGATTTGCATCCACAATCTGGCTATTATGTAATAAAGCGGTGGATGGTAAGAATCTTCTTTTGCCAAAGTCATGATTGTGTCATTTAAGCTTTTTTCTGGATTTGCACCTTGAAACTTGGCAAAACTTTCTCCAGCAATGACATGATTGTTAAAAATTTGCTTTTTTACTTCAGTTATTGTGTAACCAGAAATCCGCAATGAGGTATAAGTTTCATCATGCGAGTAAACTTTGCCATCAAGGTTAAAAAAGCGAAAAAGTATACCCATCGCCAATAAAAAAATAATTAAAAATCGCAACCAACTCGGAGTAAATTTGAGATGGCGCATAAGCAGTTTTCCCAAGAATTTGTCTAAAATAATTTAGTCAGGCTTACTGGCTAGATGAAGTGACGCAGCTACGCCCGTAATTCGTAATTATAAATTACGAATTGTTGAATGAAATACATCATTATTAATTCTATCTAAGCCTGTTTATCGGACATCCCAAGTGCTGTTAGAATGCAAGATAATTTTCACAATATTGGATAACGCCATCTAGCAAAGTCTTTGGTATTAGATATAGTTAAAAAATCAATAGTCTTAAAGTGTCGGTCGATCGCTGGAATACTGCATATTTTAGCTCCAATATTCAAGTATGACTGCAAGATTTTAGGAATTTCAACATTGTATGAATCTGGACAATTATGAGGCAGTTCTAGACAAGATTGTGAATTTGGATAAACTAAAATACTTGGATGCATCAAGCCATTCCGCTGAAAATAATCATAAGTGCAAGTAGCTTGCGAAGGACATTGTGTTAGTAATGATGCACAGCCAAAAAAATATTGGTTTCTACTCCAGATAAGATAATTTGCTAGCCCTTTCCATAATAGTAAAAGTGCCTGACTATTGCGGTATTCTTTAGCTATACACGCACGTCCAACTTCAACTGATGCCTGAAGCACAGAATTAGGAATCGCATTAAGATCAAATATATCGGCAGCATCAAAGCCTAGTCTTTGAGAAGCCATTCTATAGGTTTGCATCCTATATGTTCCAATGGTTTTACCCGTTTGTTTGGAGATCATGATTAAATGATGGCAAACCGCATCAAACGTATCTATATCCATCTGGGTAAAGTTAGAAGCAGAAAATCCCAAACCTAGTTCCAGATTAAAAACTTCAAAGCGCAACCGAAAGATTGATTCTAATTCTTCTTCAGTTGACGCTAGCCGTAGGGTATATTTTTCAGTTTGAAGGACGGGGAACTCTTCAAGAGTGGGAGGAGGATTTAGTGAATAATTGATGTTGCGTCCAGAAACTTGCATCTATCTTCCTACTTAGATTTGCGAGAATATCCTACTAGTACGTCACGGCGGAAATAAGCCAACCATTTAAAATCGCTAGACATCCTA
>CAZZZY010000663.1:0-3981 GCA_964658545.1 uncultured Acetobacteraceae bacterium
GCCCCATGCCCCATACCCCATGCTCAATCGCCATTGTTCTAGCCACAACCCTAAACCAAGGATGAAAACTATCACTAGATAAGCTGCGAAGGTGTTAGCGTGCAAAAAGAATGAAGCGATGCGACCTGGCGGATTTCCTCCTGGTACGATCGTCCAACTCAACACCACCCACAAAATCTTTAATTTCAAACTCCAGCCTAAAAATAACTGCCCCAAACCAAGAATTATCACTGGTATGGAACCGATCACTAAAACCCAAGCCATTTGCCGCAATTGGGTAAATGTTTGAATTAGAGCGCTATGGGCAGCAAAAAGTAAAAAGAATGGGAAGAAATTAAATAAGCCGAGGAATGCTGCTGTTTTGTCATCGGCAAATCCAGCACTCACGATTAGCAACACACTCAAAAGAGCAAATCCCCAGTTGAGGGGGCGGCGATTAATTTTGCGGGATTGTTTCAGCCAAGTTATTAATGAGACAAAACCTACAGTCACAGCCCCCAATAATGGACTCAATGGGAAGATTAACATTGCCCATAGAGAGTAGTTCCAAGAAGATTGCCAACGAGATTTGAAATAGCCAAAAACCTTGTTCAAGCTGGCTCCCAACATTCCTCACGAGTGAGGCGAATTTGAGCTAAGGCGAAAATAGTAGGGATGATCCGACCATAGTTAGTGGCGATCGCTCTCCACCCTAAATCTGCAAAAAACCAAGTCCACATCATTGGCCCAATCACGGCAAACATAGTGCGGGCTGCCCCATAACGAGCTGCACTCACAGTCATACCCCGTTGCGCCATTTGCATAGCTACATAGCTTTGGAATTGCGTTGTCGCTGCTTCTGAACCTGTAATTAACGCTTGTTTGGCTACTTCATAAGTAGCAAAGTGGATGGCAAATTGACGAGCAATTTGCTTAAGCACAAGTGGCTGGAGAAGTGAAGTAACCGCGATCGCACTACCACCTTTGAAAAGCAACCCCAAGGGGTCGGGTTGTAATAAAAGTGGTAGCGGTTCTTTTAGTTCTGATTGCACAAGGTGACGCTGCACTTGCAGAGTCAATTTTTGTTTTTCCTGTTCAGGCAATTTTTTCCATACCTGTCCTAGCAGATGCAAAAATACTTCTGCTTCTAAATCAATGGTTGCCAGCTGATTAGAATAGGGAATTTTTAGATATTTACATACCTGAACTAGTGCTTGTCGGTAAGTTACCTGTCCTGTACGTCCCCGTAACACTGTCACCCCATCTGCCGCCAAAAAACGAAAGCGACCCTCTAGTGAATCTAACCAAGCTTTGCGATCTTGGCTTTGCACTTCGATGGGTTCGGGTGTGTGTACATAGTCTAGGGGATTGAACTTACGACTAAATAGAATTGCCGTTAAATCTTGCAATTCTTCTTCGGTCGCTAACTCCAGCGCCGCCCTCATTTCATCCAATTTCCCTTCCTCCCTTCCGTGCAGCTTTCTGTACCTTATTGTACTATTAGCTTTCAGCAGTCATTAGTAGTAATTTTGTCCTTTGATGATATCAGAAGGCGGGAGTAACCCACGTTTGCAGCTCTTTGTTGAAAAGCAGATTCTGTCGGCTCTGGACAACCTGTATTTTCTAATTCATTACCCGGATTTCTCACAAACAACAAAAAACCAATTTACATTATCTCATATAAGACATTTTTTTGATACATCATGAATTTAAATTTATGTAGTGTAAAAGATTAAGTATAAAACAGCAGTTACTTAGATAAAATTGTCACTATATTTATCTTCATACTGAAAAGAAAATGCTGTGTTCATAAAAATAAGCATTTTCTTTACCAGACTTAGATCAAACCAAGCCCAAAGTATTATTAATTAGGAAAAATTGAATGCAGTTTGAGTTGACATTAAGCAGTATTTGGGAGCAATTTTAAGCATCTATAAGCAGTAACAAAAATATGTCTATATGGACAAGAGCTAGTAATTGAAATTAAAATTCGCCGTGCGCTTACAGTAATCAGAGCGCCTAATTTCAGTAATTTAGTCCGAATAGTTCCGACTTGGGCGTTTTGTAGTTCTGTCTTCGCCAAACATTTTGACCGCAAGGCATTCATCAAAACATAAGCTATAGAAGAAAACCATAATCGTAACTGATTGTC
Source organism: uncultured Acetobacteraceae bacterium (assembly GCA_964658545.1). Taxonomy (GTDB): domain Bacteria; phylum Cyanobacteriota; class Cyanobacteriia; order Cyanobacteriales; family Nostocaceae; genus Nostoc. Next base: position 2,132 of record CAZZZY010000663.1, read on the forward strand.
CGCAAATGTGTGTGTACTGGTTCTATCACTAAAAAGTTCCAGTTGTTGCTCTTTAAAGCTATTTTCCATTTCCCCGCGCTGACAAATAATCCTGCTGAGTTGGGTGCCAGGACAATGGCACAGCGACGCAATATTAGTTATGCCACTCAGACTATTGAGGGTACTCAGGCGTATGTGGTACTTTTATGTCTCTTGTTGCCACTACTCGGAAGTTGGGAATCAGCTTTTTTGAGTATGTGCGTGACCGCATTTCTCAAACTAGAAGAATCCCCCCTCTTGCGACTATTATTAGTGAGAAATCTTCTCTTAATCCCTTCGGTTGGTCGTGGCAATCAGAATAATTGCCTACCCCGAACTATTGAGGGGATACCATAAAACTATGTATTGAAGAATGCTTTTAAAATTACTAAACTATTCCACACCCCAACTGTGTCACAATAGGGGACTGTAATAAGAAAAATATTGTTAAGGTAATTTAGTGAGTCCAACTGCTCAATCTACGGCAAGTACGCGTCGCGTGGTATTTCCTTTTACGGCAATTGTGGGCCAGGAAGAAATGAAACTGGCGCTTCTATTGAACGTAATTGACCCCAAAATTGGTGGTGTAATGATCATGGGCGATCGCGGCACCGGTAAATCCACAACTATCCGGGCGCTGGCGGATTTGCTGCCAGAAATTTCTGTGGTTGCCAATGACCCTTTCAGTAGCGATCCTAGCGACCCCGATTTGATGAGTGATGAAGTCCGCCAACTGTTAGAACAAGGGGCGGAGATTCCTGTAACTCACAAAAAAGTCCAAATGGTAGACCTGCCGCTAGGAGCTACAGAAGACCGAGTTTGTGGCACAATCGACATTGAGAAAGCTTTATCTGAAGGTGTCAAAGCCTTTGAACCAGGATTGTTGGCAAAGGCTAACCGAGGCATTCTCTATGTGGATGAGGTCAACTTACTAGATGACCATCTCGTAGATGTGCTACTCGACTCTGCTGCCAGTGGATGGAATACAGTAGAACGGGAAGGTATTTCTATCCGTCACCCAGCGCGCTTTGTTCTTGTGGGTTCTGGAAACCCTGAAGAAGGCGAACTCCGCCCCCAACTGCTTGATCGCTTTGGGATGCACGCAGAAATTCACACAGTAAAAGAACCAGCCTTGCGGGTGCAAATCGTAGAACAACGGGCAGATTTTGACCAAAATCCTCCAGTATTTCTCGAAAACTACAAACCCCAGCAAGAAGCATTGCAAGAGCAAATTGTCAATGCTCAACAGCTTTTACCAGAAGTGAAAATTGACTATGATCTGCGGGTAAAAATTTCTGAAGTCTGTTCCGAACTGGATGTAGATGGTTTGCGGGGTGACATTGTTAGTAACCGCGCTGCCAAAGCCTTAACAGCATTTGAAGGACGCACAGAAGTTACAGTTGATGATATCTGCCGTGTGATTACGCTATGCTTGCGTCACCGACTGCGGAAAGACCCCTTAGAATCGATTGATTCTGGCTATAAAGTCGCCAAAGTTTTTAGCCGCATCTTTGGCGTAGAACTACCAGAAAGCGACACTGCACCAAAAAATGGCACAGGTCAAAAGTTAGGGGCTAGGGGGTGAACTACCCCGCCGTGAGACGGACGGGGCTTCCCAATTCATTGGGAATAGCCTCGCTTATCTCCGTAGTTCTATTGGTCTGATATTCCCTCCTCTTGTCACGAGTCCTGGTTCCCAAGACCCGAATCTTTTTCTTGCAACATATACCTAAAAGCTCGTGGTTTTCGCTTATGGCATTGATGGTCAAGACTTAACTATATTACAATACGCTTGGGTTAAGCATCTCTTTCTTGTCTCTGCGTCGCGCCAG
>CAZZZY010000664.1:0-3980 GCA_964658545.1 uncultured Acetobacteraceae bacterium
GGTCAGAAATTTGTTATTGGTAACTGGAAGATGTATACCACCGCAGATGAAGCCATTGTTCAGGCAGGAATTAGTCAAACTCAAAGTCAAGTCGAGGCAGCATGACAACAATCATCCCCCTTACCCAGCGCGTGGCATGGCAAGCCCTCGAAGCCCATTACCCGAAAGTCCAGGAGTTGCATCTGCGGCAGTTATTTGCAGACGATCCAACGCGTGGGGAGCGCATGACAACTGAGGCGATCGGCATCTACTTCGACTATTCAAAGCACCGGATCACGGATGAGACGCTGACGCTCTTGCTGCAATTGGCGGCAGAGTCCGGTCTGCGATCGCGCATTGATGCCATGTTTCGCGGGGACAAAATCAACGTCACAGAAAAGCGGGCAGTTCTGCACGTCGCCCTGCGGTGCTATTTGGGACATTGACTCCTTTGACCAATGGGGGGTCGAATTGGGGAAAGCCCTTGCTGCACGCATCATTCCTGAACTTGAGACTGAGGGCAAGAACCCACTCAAGCACGATAGTTCAACCAACACCCTGATTCGGCACTACAGGAAATCGAAATTTCAGTGCCATTGACCTTAAAAAGTGGATTTAGAGACTGGAGCGGTAAACCTATGACCGATAAACATAGTCGCGATGATTTATCGAAGATTTAATTCGATCTTTAATTCTTAAGAAAAACCATGTTAATCCTAAATGAAATTGAAAAAATAAATCTGCCTGCCCCTCATGCTTTGCTTTACACAGACTGGACAGTGATCGAACCTCACTTCGATCCAGAACAATTGCGTGCCAGAGAAACCGTCTTTACGATCGGCAACGGTTATTTAGGAACGCGGGGCAGCTTTGAAGAAGGCTATCCCCAAGCACTGCCAGCGACCTTAATACATGGGGTCTATGATGATGTAGCCGTAATCTATACCGAGCTAGCAAATTGCCCCGATTGGTTGTCTTTGTTAATCATTATTAATGGAGAACGATTTCGGCTCGATCGCGGCGAAATTCTGCACTACGAACGGCAGCTTGATTTGCGTGATGGGGTGTTGAGTCGTGTGGTGCGCTGGCGTAGCCCGACTGGCAAGACGTTAGAGTTACGGTTTGAGCGTTTTGCCAGTCTTGCCGATCTGCATGTGCTGGGACTGCGCTGCCAAATCACGCCGCTCGATTTCAATGGCACGATCGCGGTGCAGTCCAGCCTCAATGGTTATCCCGAAAATCATGGCTTTGATCACTGGGAGCAACTGAATCAGGGCACGATCGCACAGGGTCTAGAGCAGGGCATCTGGCTCCAGGCACGTACCCGCAGTACCCACATCGAACTCGGTATGGCGAGCAAAATGACCGTGATGGACACCGATGCTGCCTCACAGGTGACAGATGCTCCTGGCTATCCCACCATGACGATGACATTTAGTGCGAATAAGGGACAGACCATCCATGTGGAAAAAGTCGTGACAGTGTTCACGTCCCAGGAGACTGAACTGCCAGTGCAGGCAGCTCAAACCAAATTGGCTGCACTGTCCTCTTCCTATACGATGCTGCTCGACGCTCATCAGCGGGTATTGAATGATGTTTGGCAGCACAGCGATATCGAGATTGAAGGTGATCGCACTGCACAATTAGCCGTGCGCTACAACTTGTTTCAACTCTTCATTGGTGCTTCGGCAGACAATGATCGGGTCAGTATTCCTGCCAAAACGCTTTCAGGCTTTGGTTATCGGGGGCACGCCTTCTGGGATACCGAAATTTTCACCCTGCCCTTTTTCACCCTGACGCAACCCGCGATCGCCCGCAGTTTGCTCTCCTACCGCTATTACACCCTAGCTGGGGCACGGCGCAAAGCCGCGCATAGTGGGTATCAGGGTGCCATGTTTGCCTGGGAGAGTGCTGCCACTGGGGATGAGGTGACACCCGAATGGGCAACGGCGACCGATCCCTATGCGGAAGCTGTGCGGATCTGGTGCCGCGATCGCGAAATTCACCTGAGTGCCGACATTGCCTATGCAATCTGGCAATACTGGCAGGTAACGGGCGACGACACCTGGCTGCGCGACTACGGAGCCGAAATTATCCTGGACACTGCCCGCTTCTGGATGAGTCGATTGGAGTGGCATGAGAAACAGCAACGGTATGAACTGTGCGGGGTGATCGGAGCCGATGAATACCACGAGCAGGTGAATAACAATGCCTTCACCAATCGCATGGTGCAGTGGCATCTCGAAAAAGCGGTGGCAGTCTATGCGTGGTTGCAGCACACGTTTCCCAACCAGGCTATAACACTGGTAGAACGGCTGCAACTCACCCCAGAGCTACTATTGCGCTGGCAAACGGCGATCGCGCAGATATATATTCCTAAAGATACGGCAACTGGACTGATCGAGCAATTTGAGGGCTTTTTCCAGCTTAAGGACATTAACCTAAGCGACTATGAACCCCGCGATCGCTCGATGCAAGCGGTACTTGGCATTGACGAAACGAATCAGCGGCAGGTACTCAAGCAACCCGATGTCTTGATGCTCCTCTACCTGATGCGGGACGTGCAAGCCGTCTCGGATGACGTACTCCAAAAAAACTGGGATTACTACGCGCCCCGCACCGACATTACCTACGGCTCCTCTCTAACTCCAGCCATTCATGCGATCCTTGCCGCCAGACTGGGTGCAGCAGATGCCTACCAGCAGTTTATGCAGGCAGCGATGGTGGATCTCGACGATAATCGCGGGAACACAACCGACGGCATTCATGCTGCCTCGGCAGGCGGTGTCTGGCAAGCAGTGGTCTTTGGCTTTGGTGGCATTCAACTTCAGGATGATGGCCCCGTCGCAACGCCTCACCTCCCCACCACATGGACTCGCCTCAAATTCAAACTACACTGGCACGGCACTTGGCACCATTTCGATTTAACGCCTGACGCTCACACACCTGACATCCAGGGCTTTATCTTCGACTTGGATGGGGTGCTGACGGACACTGCCGAATGGCACTACCGAGCGTGGCAACGGCTGGCGGATGAAGAAGGACTACCCTTTGATCGCCAGGCAAATGAAGCGTTGCGGGGTGTCTCTCGACGAGAATCGCTGCTGCTCATCGTCGGCAAAAAGCATTACTCAGAAGCGGCGCTCCAGGAAATGATGGAGCGCAAAAACCGTTATTATGTGGCATCGATCCAATCCATCACCCCCAAATATCTGCTGCCCGGAGGCGTTGCGCTACTCACCCAAATCAGACAAGCGGGCATGAAAATTGCGATCGGCTCTGCCAGCAAAAATGCGCGCACTGTAATCGAAAAATTGGGGCTTGCCGATCGTGTGGATGCGATCGCGGATGGTTACAGCGTCGATCGCCCAAAGCCTGCCCCCGATCTGTTTCTCTACGCTGCAACTCAGTTAGGACTAGACCCTGCCCACTGTTTGGTAGTGGAAGATGCGGCTGTTGGGATTGAAGCTGCGATCGCCGCAGGCATGTGGACGATTGGGCTAGGTCCTGTTGAACGCTTTGGTGGATCTGCACATCTTGTTCTACCCAATCTGGCGGGCGTTCACCTGAGCGATCTCCAAACTCAATTAGGTAAGACCTCTTGCAAAAGTACCTTTAAACCCATCCATTTTTGAGAAGGCGATCGCAAGCAGCCACAATTAGGACGAGGATATTCGGGTCATGGCGCTTCAGAGCAAAAGTGCTGAAACGTGCGTATATTACCATACTGCGACGGCGTTGCAATTCCACTGGAAGATACACGAATCCTGTGGCAGCGATGATTAATTTTTGCATGGAGGATTGCCGCAAGGCGGAAGTCAAAAGTCAAAAGTTTTATATATCAAGGCTGTGCCTGTTTGAAATGGTTAATTAACTTACGCCGCTCTGTACTAGTTCAGGAAAACGAATCACGGTTATCAAATTCAAGTGTCTAACTCATCAAGGTAATTGAAATGAAAACAATCAGCTCTTATCCATTATTTGGCTATCAACTTCAAGCG
>CAZZZY010000665.1:0-3974 GCA_964658545.1 uncultured Acetobacteraceae bacterium
CCTGATTACTCAGGTTCCCAGGCTCACCACGTTTGCACGTAAGTGCGTAGTGATAGGGAGCAATGCGATTTTGTTAGATCGGACTTTAATTCTCAGTTAGAGAGCTAAATTCTCAATAAAAACAGTTATTTGGCTGCGATCGCAGCCCTAAATAGGTGGTTTAGTACCCGAATTTTAAGCACCTCACAAAATCGCATTGCTCCCGTAGTGATATCTCCTTAAAGTTATTTCAGGCGTGATACCATTTAACGAAATTATTGATACAAATCATTTTTCTTGCTCCCCCTGCTTCCCCTGCCTCCCCTGCAAGAATCTGTATCAATCTTGAGGTGAAACGGTATGACTTTCTCCCAGTCCGAAAGTAGGTTTTTAAATCTTGTACTGATAGGGGTACTATAGGACTCATATTTGATTTCTGAAATATACGTAGGGTGCGTTACGCCAAAGGCTAACGCACCAGTTAACGATTTAGGTGCGTTAGGCTACGCCATAACACACCCTACAGATACTTAGATTTTTTCAGAAATCAAATCGCACTCCTATATATCACCAAGGAAGGGAGAAATCAAGAAGAAACTTAGGTGACTAAAGTCACATGAGTGGTCATTGAGCTTGCCGAAATGTCGCTTATATCTCAGGTCTAAAGACTCTGAGTTTTACGCTTACCGAGAATTTTATAATGCTGTACAATTTGCGCGATCGCGAGTTATTTTGGTTGAAATAGTATTTTTACGTATTATTACGTAAATTTTTTAAAAAGAAGTTCCATCAAGCAATAACCCGATCGCACCTTCTCCAACCCTTAAAAAAGCCATGTTTTCCCATCAGACAGTAAGAAACTTTTAGACATTGTTTTTTACTGCCTGTTTTTACTATCTATATTAATTACCTTTAACATTCAGCGCGTATTCTTTAAACCTTTCCAAATCAGCTTGAATTGTTGATTCAACTACCCGCCCCAAAAATAAGTTATCCATAATTTTGCCAATAATGCCGGGGATAGCGTAGGAAATACTCATTTTAACAATGCTACTATTGTGGCGATCGTAAAAGCGTATCGCTCCCTGATTTGGCAAACCGTCAATCGATTCCCATTGAATAATTTGCTTGGGAATAACTTTGAGAATTCGGGATTTCCAATTAAATTCTAAACTGCCGGTCTTTAATTTCCAAAGAGATATATCTGGATTATCTGGCGGAATTTTCACCGAATCAATCCACTTCATCCACCGGGGCATTTGCTCTAAATCAGACCAGAGGCTCCATACTAAATCTATGGGAGCCTCTACTTCTACTTGCACAGTATGCTCTAACCAATCTGACATTTTCTCTTCTTCCTTTGTGCCCTTTTCTACGAGACGCTGCGCGTAGTTTGCTTCCCCGCAGGGGTACGCGGTTAGTTATTTCTTCAAACTTTCCAAAATCACTTTTGCCGCCCGCCGTCCAGAAATAGTAGCACCTTCCATGCTGTCGATGTAGTCTTGCTGAGTATAACTCCCTGCAAGAAAGAAATTATCTACTGGTGTTTTTTGGTTGGGACGGTACGCATCCATCCCTGGCGCTTCTCGGTAGAGAGATTGAGCAAGTTTTACCACACTGTACCAAGTCATATTTAGCTCCCGCGACGAGGGAAACAGTTCGTGAACTTGCTTGAGGACATGGTGTGCGATCGCTTCATTACTTTGGGCAATAAAGGGATCTCCCGGTGTCAGCACTAGTTGTAACAAAGACCCCTGTCCTGGGCGATAATAATCAGCAGGGCTAGTCAACGCTAAATCGGCAAAACAAGAAAAATCAGCATCGGCTGTGTAGAGTAAATTATCAATTCCAGCCGCGTGATTTAGCTGTTTACGTTGCTCTCCATCATTCAGTTCTGTTACCCAACCATCGAAGCGCAACTGCACTGTCGCCACTGGCACTGCATCCAGTTTGTAAATATTGTCAAATTCTGACCACTTACGCCACTCGTGGGGTAGGATGCGTTGAATTCCGGGAACATCACAGGCAAAAACGTAAGCATCAGCAGTGATAGTTTCTACGGTATCACCTTGAGCAACTGCTATACCAGTGACGCGAGTTTGTTCATTTGACTCTGTAAACTGAATTTCCCGCACTTGCCGACGCGTATAAACTTTGGTGCCTCTAACTTCTAAATATTCCAGAATAGGCTTGTGTAAATACTCCGATGGAGAACCTTCTAGCATTCGCAAAACTGAAGCTTCAGTTCTGACTGCAAAGAACTGGAATATCGTTAACATACAACGGGCAGACATATTTTCGCAATCAATAAATCCCAATGCGTAGGCGATGGGGTTCCATAAGCGCTTAATGCTGCCATTACTCCCACCGTGACTGCGAAACCAATCGGCAAAACTAATTTTATCCAAGTTACGGATGGTTTTCATTGCCCCATTAAAGTCTACCAATCCGCGAACTATTGGACTAGTACCCAAAGCGATCGCATTTTGCAATTTATCCTGCAAGGATAGTTGGGAAGTCGTGAAAAATGCCTTTAAGCCATTAAAAGGCGCACCCGTAAAGAAACGAAAATCTAAAGCACCAGTCTGGCCCCCTTTGTTAATAAAAGTGTGGGTATGTTCTTTGAGGCGTAAGTTTTCTAACACCCCCACTTTCTTCATCAAGTCAAATAGTTGGTAGTAGCACCCAAAAAATACATGCAACCCCATTTCTAGATGGTTGCCATCTCCATCAACCCAACTGCCAACTTTACCACCCACAAACGGACGAGATTCAAAAATCTCTATTTCACAACCAGCATCAGCTAGATCTACTGCGGTTGCTAGTCCAGCCAGTCCCGCACCTACGATTGCAACGCGCATTCCGTCGTTCCTTTTCAGTTTCTTTACAGATTGTAACTGGGTTGGTGTCGGAATTTGCTACTTAATATCAACTCTACCAGCATATCAAAGCTAGGTAATGTCGATACTAAAATCTCTTTGATCGCTTTTTTTAGTCCCAGCAATTGACCAGACGCGTTTTGATCGCGTCTGTATCAGTTAGACAAATTCTTGTCCATCGCGGCGGACTCAAAAAAGTATCATGGCTATTTTTTGGTGGCAAAGCAATTATCTGGTAAGTAGTGAAAGCACGTTCTTACTTGTATACATCTTTGCTGTCGTCGGAGACAGACAAACTTCTAATCAGTTCGCGAATCACATCGGTTGCAGGTCTACCTGTTTGCTGACAATATTTTTCTAGTTTTTCCGCTTCCTGTGTTGCGAGATTGACTGTTATGCGTTTAACGGCCCATTTTTTATTTGTCATTATCATGCTATTTGCTGTATATTTAAATTGCTGAAAGAGTGTTAAGTTAAAGAGGGAAGATAAGATTATCAGAATTTGTCTCAGGAAACAAGTAATAGCACTAACATTAAAAATTCTCGTTTTGTCAAATGATTCATAATTTTCTAAAAAATCCAAAAAACTACACTTTATTTGTTACTAATTTGACAGCAAAAACAGCACATAGTTCCTTTTGAGGATAATAACCCTACTAACAGCATCAGTAAAGCCTAACAATGAACTTTTATAAATGAGTTTGAGACATCTACTGTTGACTCAATCAAGATTTTCAAGGTTATTTCCCATCGGAAGAATTTAACCTTCTCTCTTAACCAAGTTCACTAAACCCACTTAGAGAGAACATCTGGTCTCACTGATGAAAATAAAGCTTTAGAATCCTTATCAGGCTGAAATGATGTCCCATAGGTAGATTCAGTGAGATATATCGGTCGTGATCAATCACTTGAAAGCAGGTAAATAAGCGATCGCTCTAGATCAAACATCCATCTGTACCCAATAAGCTAATATCTGCTTGAATCATTAAGACTTTTGGTTTTCCGTGATTAAGCTGATTGCTTTCCGGTGCTAATCTTTTAGTCAAAAAAAAGGGGACAGGACTCAATACGGTTCAGTTAAGGCTAAAACTCTGTTACCAAAGTCAATTTTTTAAC
>CAZZZY010000666.1:0-3964 GCA_964658545.1 uncultured Acetobacteraceae bacterium
GTAATTCGTAATTAAAGCTAGGTAAACTTCCGCCACAGTGTGCTAGTGAAAACCTTAATTGATAATTGATAACTTTGGCGTTCTTGCATTAGTAGCTTTCCATCTTTAGTTAGCTTCAGTTGTTGCCCCCGCCACTCTATAGTGTTACCAATAAAGCCAAAACACCAAATAGCAAAACTTAACAAATCACGCAAAGGAACGAGCCATAGAAACTTGATGACAGTTGGATCTTTCAGACTGATAGTACCAACAATCCAAGCCATCATCAATCTTGTTATCCAACAGATAGATAGTCCTAGCCATCCTAGAATTGAACCATCTGTGACAATTAGCAGCAACAAGCTAGTGACAATACCATAGGTAAAAATTAGTCCTAGATAACCCCAAGGACGAGAAACTCGTTTACCACGCGCCCAACGGATCTGGCGCTTGATGGCATCAACTAAGTTGTTGTTTGTCTGTACATGTTCAACCACATAGTCGGAAAGCACAACCTTATAACCTGCTTGCACAGGTAAATAACCAAGTTGGAAATCATCTGCTAAATAATCAGCAATTGCTTCAAATCCACCGATCGCTTCTAGCACTCTTTTCGGGATGGCAATGGTGGAGCCAAAGGCATATTTTATACCATCCTCTTGGATGTTACTGACTAAAACCCCAGCATGAAACTCTGTAGTCGTACCAATAGCCTCTAATGTTGATACCCATCCTTTAGTTAAGGATCGATACATACAGGTAACTACACCCACACTTTTGTCTTGCAATGGCTGGATAACTCTTTGCAAATAGTCTGTTCCAACTCGGATGTCACTATCAGCAAGGAGGAGAATTTCATATTTAGCTTTGGCTGCGGCATTGGCCAAGTTGCTAACTTTCAGGTTTGTACCGATGATGCGATCGCTCACTACCAACAGAATATCCAAATCTGAAAAATTGTGGATGATTTTCTCTACAACCTCTATGCAAGGGTCTTTAGAGTTTCGTACAGCAAAGATGATTTGATATTTTGGATAGTCTTGCTGACAAAATGAGGCTAGGTTTTCATAAGCATTGCTATCAAGCCCACAAATGGGTTTGAGGATACTAACAGGTGGATGAAACTCTAGATCAATTGGCTGGGGTTTAGCAAAAAAAGTTATTGCTGCATAAATTGCATACCAATAAAACCAGACAGACGATATACACAAAGCTAGTAATAAGTCAATTATAATTAGGTTAATTTTTGTTAAGAGAGTAGATACAAACATAGATATTGATTTGCAGGCTAATTATATTAGCATTTTTTAGATTCGCTGCTGAGAAGTTTAGGCTTTTTTTATATACGTTAGGTGAAATTGGGATGACGAAGTTATTACTTTAACGTGTGCCTCTGTTGGAGGCACACGTTACTTGAGAGTAATTTTACTACATATTTTTGGCTGGCAAAATTATTCCCGAAAGTATCTGACTTTGATTCAGATACTTTCGGGAATAATTTATCATTAAGGGACTTCCAAAAAATAAATTATCTTGCGTTGCATATTGTTGAATGACTAACGAATATCAAAACTACCTTATCTAAGGTAGTCTAACTGGGTACATTCCAGTGAGATGAGAAAATGTTTCATCAGATATACACAGTTGATGTATTAGTTGTTGGTGGGGGAACCGGAGGCACTGCGGCTGCTATCCAAGCGGCGCGACGGGGAGCCAAAACTATTCTGGTGAGTGAATTTCCTTGGTTGGGGGGAATGCTGACTTCAGCTGGAGTATCTGCACCCGATGGTAACGAATTAGAAGCCTTTCAAACGGGACTATGGGGTGCGTTTTTACAGGAATTGCGACAACGGCAGCCCGGAGGATTAGATAACAGCTGGGTAAGCTTTTTTAGTTACGATCCCCGAATTGGGGCAGAGATTTTTGCCGATTGGGTGCAGGAATTGCCAAATCTGCACTGGATTTCTGGACAAATTCCTTTAGAAGTGTTCCACCAAGATAATTCTATTACTGGTGTGCGCTTTGCTGATTTTGCTGTCACAGCCAAGATTATTATCGACGGCACAGAATTAGGTGATTTATTGGCTTTAGCTGAGATGCCTTACCGTTGGGGCTGGGAATTGCAATCTGAGTGGGGAGAACTCAGCGCCCCAATGGTTTTTAACTCTTTAATTAAAAGATATCCGGTGCAAGCACCCACTTATGTAGTGATTATGCAAGACTTTGGTGAAGCGATAGCACCAGAAATTCCGGCTGCCCCTGACTATAATCCATCCCAGTTTACAGGTGCTTGGGATAGCTATGGAGCAGAGACAGTCTTGCAAACTCTCACGCCGGGAGACCCGGACGCGCGAGGTTTGCGCTTTTTGAATTATGGACGTTTGCCCCGTGGCAGATTCATGATTAATTGGCCAATCTGTGGCAATGACTACGGCCAAGGACTAGGGCGGCTGATAGAGTCAGATGTGTCCAGAGGTGAATTCATTCAAGAATCTCGTTGGCACAGCCAAAATTTTGCCCATTTTATCCAAAATCAGTTTGGTCGTCGCTATGGTTTAGCAGAAAAAGTATTTCCTCACGCCCCTACAGCTTTTGCACTGCATCCCTATTACCGGGAAAGCCGCCGCTTAGTGGGACTAACTACTGTCCGAGAACAGGATATTTTGCCAATTGCCGGAGGGAAAGTTGCATCTATATTTAATGATGCAATCGCAGTTGGTAACTACGCCAATGACCATCATTATCCTGGTGTTCAATTCTCACTGCAACCAAAATCTATCCGTTGGGGCGGACGTTGGACTGGAACTCCCTTTACAATTCCCTACAGTTCCCTAATTCCAGCCACAACAGATGGTTTCTTAGTCTGTGAAAAGAACATTTCTGTCTCCCACATTGCCAATGGGGCCACCAGATTACAACCTGTGGTTATGGGCATTGGTCAAGCAGCAGGGATGGCGGCGGCGATGTGTGTTGAGTTAAACTGCCAGCCGAGGGATTTACCTGTTCGGGCGCTGCAAACAGCTTTATTAGCAGATAATCGCTCAAAAACAGCAATTATTCCTTTATTTAATCTTCCACCCAATCGTTCGGATTGGTTGCACTGGCAACTGTATTACTTAAATAACCCACAAGCCTATCCAGATAGTAGTTATTGCCCTTGTCCATCGGAAAATGAGTACCCTGACTCTGCTTTTGACAAGGCATTAATTCGGGAAAGTAACTGTTTCAAAGGCATTTTCTCCCGCTTGGATCAGCAGGAATACAGATTGACTGTCATAGCACCAGCCGTATATCAAGGGCAAAATTGGCAGCTTGTGACTTTGCGATCGCATATTGACGAGCAATTAAGCGCTTATCCTCACGAACAATTAGTTACATTGTGGGGTCGTCAGAACCACTTTGGTAATTGGTTATTAGTCGAACATTTAACCGGAGGATAAGAAGAGTTTATTTTCAGTAAAACAGAATACTTTTTGATGAATTGTCCGGATATTAATCAAAAAGTTAAGTATCAGTGAAGTGGAGAGTTCCCAAATAGACATTTGCTATGCGTGCTGCCATTTCACTTTTAGTATCGAGTCTGGTGTTCGGCCCCTTAGCTTCTAACTGCCAAGCAATGGTCAATCACTTATCAACTGAACTGGCTTCCACGCCGACTTCGGAACAGTGGCTCTCGGCAGCATCTGAACAAGGTCCAGATGATGCGCCACGTCATCGCGGTAGTGGGCGTAGAGAAGCGACGCAAAAATTCGGAAATACCTGTGCTGTGGTTTAACTACCGTGGGGTTATGCCTTTTTTTCCAAAGTAACCAAAGTACCAGAAAACACAGGGTAAACGCATCTAATTTTATTAGCTAAGATGGGGTAACTTGAGATTAATTACTTTTTCTTGCCCCGAACGCAGATATCATGTGAATAGTTTCTTGACAAACTACTAGTACGTCACGGCGGAAATAAGCCACCCATTTAAAATCGCTAGACATCC
>CAZZZY010000667.1:0-3962 GCA_964658545.1 uncultured Acetobacteraceae bacterium
TCTTTCTTCGTCCGCACCTCTCCACCTCTGCACCTCTGCTCCCCTGCTCCCCTGCCTCTTATTGACCGCTAAGACTTAATCGCGTAAGAAAGCTTACCTACCCAAATAATCAGTGCCACAATCACCTCAATCGCAAACAAGGTGACTAACGCCAGTGCGAGATTGCCGTAGTCCAACTTGCCCCACTGACCTGTCGCCAAAATAAATATTAAGTCTGATATTTTCCCAGTGGCGACAGGCGAATAAACCGTAAGACAAATCAGAAAATCAACAGTGTAGGTAAAGATTTTCAACACCTCTAAGTTGCTGACAACAGAGATTGGCAGGTGATTGTACGTCCGTTTGAGCATTCTGAGTGTCGGGTCATCGTTATCTTTCTCTTGATAACGGGTTCGCCCATCAGCCTCGGTAACAATTTTCTCTATAAACTTCTCGTTGTTATAGAGAATCAAGGGTAAAACTTCGATAATTTGAATCACAGCCCAAAGAATTGCTCCCAATATCCAAGAAAGACTTTTAGAAAATATTGCTGCAATGCCATTGATGATTGGGATTGCGGCGACAAGAGAAATAAATGCGCTACTGGTAGATTTCCCTCCCAAAAATGACACGGCTCTTTCATAAGGTTGAATATTTAGGTAGGCAAACCAGATACCAGTTATCACTAGTCCCCAATACAAAAGCCTTAACCACGGGTTAGTTTTTTGTCCATTCTCTTTTTTAGGCATCGTAAAGTTCATTACTTTCCTCCTTCGTCGATAGGCTGGCTATATGTACCACCACGAAAACGTTTAAGTCGAGTGGCAACTAAATCTCTGTTTCCGGTAAAAGCGATCGCCGCCACTTTTCCCCCATCAGCAATCACACCAGTATTACCATTGGCATCACACACCACAGTTCCTCTCGGCAAGGGGTTTAGGGTGATCCGGTCTAGGATCACTTTTCCTTGGACAATCGTCACGTATTTATGGGGATAGACTGTGGCCACAATCGGCAGGCATCCAGTTTTATATCTGGCATCAGCAATTGTGGCAAGTTCAAGTTCAAATTCAAGCTGTTGCTCTAGGATTGTTTGTTGCTTGGAGTTTTGAGCAATGGATTGCTTGAGGTCTGATATTGCCCCCATATTCTGAGCAATATCACCAGAGGAATAAAACAGAGATGCTCCAATTAACGTGCCAAATACAATTGATGTTTTGTGTTTTCTCCAAATCCTGGTGTTGTTCACTCGCCCATCTCCTCTAAAAAAGCATCAATACTAAAACTGGTATCAGCACTTGCTCCCGATTTGAAATTGCGTACATCAGATTTGACTTGAGGGGTTAAAGCTTTAACCTCACTCAAAAACGCATCAACGTCTACTGTCTCGACACCATAGCCAGCAAGCAGTTTGTTTATTTGTCCATCATTGTCCGAAAGCTCGCGCAAATATTCAGTGCTGTACTGTGTTTGCTCAAGGAAAGAATTAGCAACTACACCTCTGCTATGGTCTAACGCCCTCTGAAATACCTTTGCTTCTAATGTTGCTATTGCATTGGCTTGGGCTACCGCACCACTCATCACCACCCGAATCATCCCTGCCATCATCTGATGATTGACGTTTGGGATAATACTCTTCCCCATGTTAGTTGCTTGTTGAATCGCTGATGCTTCTTGTTCTGATGCTGGCAAGTGCTTTTGACTATTAATTGCTGCGCCAGCCAGTTCAAACACTTTCTCTAACTCTTCTGTGATGTCTGGACTAAAAGAGTCAGAGTCAGGGTCAACCTCTGCCCCGTGGTCACGCATGACACGGAGTGCGTCTATGACTTGTACATCCGTGTAGCGATCGCTAAACCATTCAATTAGCTGTGCTTTGGTAAACATTATTGATTCTCCTGCCATTGTTCAAAGTTGCTTCTACGTAAGTGCATGAAATTAAATTTCAAGAATTGTATGACTTGATTATTGTTTTTCACCCCTTTTTTTATCGATTCATCCTTCAATAAATAAATCACAGCAGAAAGAAATCTTTGATAAGGATCTAGATAATTACTTCGGACTCCTCGCTCTGTTTCGTAATAACTTGTTTTCAAAGGAGGAATCTTATTAATAATCTCTGATTCCCATCTCCAAAGTGTAGTTCGGTTAACCCCAAGTGTCGAAACCCATTCTGTTCTTGTTAGCAAATTATCTAAAAATGCATCTTTAATTTTTGGTGATTGTTTTAATTTCTCCAAAACTGCGGGTAAATCGGTGTGCATCATTGTTTCATCTGCTCTGGGTGGGTAATTACTGTACTCATGAAAATATCTGTCAAACGCCACTTTTGGGTATGTTTTTTTGGAATCTGTAAGCCGAAATAGATTTGGTGTTGCATTTCGAGGTGTTTTTGTTGCATTTGAAGGGTGCTTTTGGGAAATGCACACAACTGCAACATTGTTGTTATGTGACATTTATCCAAATAATTAATATTAGAAGAAAAAGTCATTTGTCTAGAGGAAACAAGAGTAATATCCCGATAAAAATTGCCATACTAACAAAAACAGGTTTAGATTTATCCAATTGATTGATAGACTATGAGAAAAAGTTTTTGCCGTAAAATCATTAAAAACTTACCAAAGATATGAGTGGTTACTAATCAATAAATTAGCTGTGGATAATTACTCTAACCCAAGTATTTCATCATAAGTATTTCGTCATATTTATTCTGAGGTGTACTTTGTGGCTTGTTCATTCTCTTGATTCAAGTGTTTTTTCCGAAATACATCATCGATGCATTTGATATCTAAATAATACAAAGTCAACACTTGTGTGAGCAATAGCTGAAACTGTACTTTGTCCAGTTCTTTGATGTGATATTTGAAGAAACTGTACTTTGTCCAGTTTTTCTTTTTAGCAGTGAACTTCTAGTTAAGATACTTTAGACAAAGGTTTAACGTATTGCTCTCTAAGTTGTGGGTTTTGACTAAGTAAATGGTGTAACCGATTAAGTTCTTTTAAGGTACGTTCAGTCACTCGTCTAGTTTGATTGCTCCATCTATCTACCGTACAAGTTTTCACTCCCATCAACTCGGCTAACTGCCGATGGTACATGGGATGTTTCCCTAGAAAGTCATGAAGTGATTCGATTTCTGGCATATCGACGACCTTTAACGTCAAAGCGATTCTAGAGTAGCACAAATATACTATCTATACCCCTGTAGATAATATATTGTTGGGGGAAGTTTTTTTGATAAAAACATCTAACTATAGGGGTAAAGTTATATATAAATCTCCTTATGATCAGAAAATGCCTAAGAAAACTACACCAAAAATGATTCAAATCGCAGTTTCTATTCCAGAACCGTTATATGAAGCAGCAAAACGGATTCAAGCAATGGAAGGATGGAATGAGTCAGAAATGCATCGACTGTTTTGGGAAAAAGGATTTGCGCTTCACGTTCAGGGAACTCTTGCCCGTCATCAATTGGGTTTGATTCCTGAAACAGAGAGTCTAGGCGAGTGAGCAGGGAGCTTTCTTAGGCAAGGGAGAAAAGAGAATTATCTGAGAGTAATTCTTCTTCTCCTCCTGCTATCGAAGCTCCTCCTACTTCCTTGCCTCTTCTTCTTCAAGAAGCCTTTCTTTGTTTAACCAACACGGAACGCAAGTACCGCCGACAAGGTGCTTCTCCCCGATAAATCAGAATCCGCAGGGCCTCTATTTCCTGCATCGGAGAAACACAGATTTCAGCAATGGCACTAATTAAATTCTGTTGCTTCTGCACATAATCTTGATGCTGCCGCTCTAACTCCTGAATTTTGGAGTTTAGCTGCTGGATTTGCCGCAATGCTTGTGTCAGGGACGATTCTTTGTTTTGAGAGCGATTATCTAGAGTTAATGTCATTTTTTTTGCTCCTCAAGAATTTAAATTGTTGTTCATAATTCCAATCGAGGCATTTATTGCCGTTGTTTTTTTGGTGGTTCGTGCTTCGATAACAAA
>CAZZZY010000668.1:0-3942 GCA_964658545.1 uncultured Acetobacteraceae bacterium
TTTACTTTTGCCTTTTTACTTTTGCCAAGTTGTACTAGCCATTTTTATAGGATGAATTCTCCCCATTTTTCCGATGCCATCTGTATGTAGAAAACGGCACGATATGAACATCTCAGAACATTTACGGAAAAAGTTTATGTCTTCATTACTGGCTTTATCCAACAGTTTAGCGGACACGGTAGAACAAGCTGGGAGTGCTGTAGTTGCAGTTAATGCGGGTACTCGTGTTTCCCCAAGCGGCATTCACTGGCGTAATGGCATCATTGTTACCTCTGATGAGTCGATTCAGCGCTACGACGACATCACTGTTACTCTATCAAATGGTAGCACTGCAACAGTAACACTCATCGGTCATGACTCTAGCACTGATATTGCTGTTTTTAAACTAGAAAATGTAGAAATACCTGTGGCAAAAGTTGGCGATGCTAAAACGCTCAAAGTTGGTCATCTAGTACTAGGACTGGCAAGAGGTAGCGAAGGTGACTTAAGGGCAGCGATGGGTACGGTCAGCGTGGTTAGCGGTGCTTGGCGGAGTATGAGTGGCGGGAATATTGACCAATTCATCCGCCCAGACATCACCCTATACTCTGGTTTTGCAGGCGGGCCGCTGGTAGATGCTGCTGGTTTTGTGGTAGGCATGAATACATCGGGGCGGCGTGGTACTGCTTTGACTATTCCCACTGCTACAGTCGATCGCGTAGTTGACCAATTAGTAGCAAAAGGACGCATTTCAAAAGGCTACTTGGGTGTGGGAATGCAACCTGTACGCTTACCAGATAACTTGAAAACTGCTTTGAATTTAACCTCTGCAACTGGGGTAATTGTCGTTAATGTTGAGCCTTCCGGGCCTGCTGAGAATGCAGGTGTGCTGCTTGGCGATGTTTTGGTAACGTTCGATGGTGTAACTGTGGGTGATACAGGTGATGTGCTGGCGCTGCTTAATAGTAGCGATCGCATTGGTAAAGCCGTCAACGTAAAAGTTGTAAGGGGTGGGACGTTAGTTGAGTTAGCGATCGCAGTTGGTGAAAGACCTTTGTAGTTAGTAATTCGGAACTTTGAGATTATGACAAACACAGCATTACTAAACATCGCTGCTGAATTGACAGAGGTAGCGGATCAACTACGCCTATGTACTGTTAAAGTGAAAAGCGGCTCTTTAGGAGTCGGTTCTGGTGTAATTTGGCAAGCTGACGGACTAATTATTACTAATGCCCATGTCGCAACTAGCAACCGTGCAACTGTGGAATTGGCAGACGGAAGGGTATTTGATGCGGTGCGTATACAATTTGATCCACAGCAGGATTTAGCAGCCCTGAAAATTGTCGCTACTGATTTAACTGCTGCAACCATTGGCAATTCTGAGGCGCTACGAGTTGGTGAATTAGTTTTGGCGGTGGGTAATCCGTTTGCTGAAAGTGGTGCTGTGACAACTGGGATTATCTATGGAAATAATCCACAGGCTGTAATGGCTGATTTGCAGTTGTATCCTGGAAACTCTGGGGGGCCGCTTGCTGACTGTCTCGGCCGAGTTGTGGGAATTAATACGATGATTGTTAACGGTTTGGCTGTAGCAGTTCCCAGCCAAACCGTTGAGCGTTTTTTACAGGTAAATAGTCGTCTGCAACTGGGAGTTACACTGCAACCCGTGCTTTTAGGTAGGCGTAGCTTGGGTTTATTAGTATTGTCAATTTTACCTGGCAGTGCGGCGGAAACTGTTGGTGTGCAAGTTGGCGATATTTTTATTGGAGTTTCGGGGAGATTATTCACTAGTGTGAATGATTTAAGCAAATATCTCCATGACAGTAAAGGATCTATGCCGCTACAACTCCTACGCGGTAGACAGCAATTCGTGATTTATGTTGAGGTGCAGTCTGGGAAAACTGCTGTGGAGGCGACATGATCCGAGTGATGGTAGTTGCTACTTCCCCTGTAGTACGGGCAGGGTTATCAGCTGTGGTGACTACCAATCCTCGGTTAACGGTTGTGGGGAGTGCATCCGATTTGGATGTATTGGTAAGGGAAATTGAGCAATTATCACCAGATGTAGTGCTGGTAGATTTGAGTAGCAATCTTCAACAATCGGTGTGGGAAAAATTGCTGCTTATTCAAGAAAAGCAATACCCATTAGGAATGCTTGTCATTGTTGAGGAACTCGATAGCATCGATTTGGAGACGGCATTACGTTCTGGTATCCGGGGGATATTACCCAGTACTAGCACAGAGTCAGAAATTAGCGCTGCGGTGGAGGCGATCGCTTTTGGTTTAGTAGTACTACACCCGGATGCTGTAGAATTACTATCTATCCGGGAAAAAGTGGTAACAAATCCTGTACAAAGCTTGACACCACGCGAGATAGAGGTTTTAGGAATGCTGGGATCGGGGTTGGGTAATAAGGCGATCGCCAAACGCTTGCACATTTCTGAGCATACCGTCAAATTTCATCTCTCATCCATTTTTCAAAAGCTCAATGTCTCCAGTCGCACTGAGGCTGTTGCTGTAGGTGTCAGACTAGGTTTGATGATGCTGTGATCTTTCGTCATACATCTGGTGAAATTAAATATGCTTTATCCATAACCCTTGTAGAGACGTAGCAGTGTTACGTCTCTATATTCTTTGTCTAATTAAATAATGACATACAGCCTTCAATAAGGTCATGGTGTACATATCACATTTGATTCATCACTTATATGAACATTTTAATGCTCTCTTCCACCTTTCCCTACCCACCAACACGCGGGGGAACCCAAGTTAGGACATTTAATTTACTTAAGTATCTAAGTCAACGTCATAGTGTTACCCTTGTGACTCAACGCGAGGGCGATGTGACGGACACAGAGGTAGCAGGATTACGCGATTGTGTGGATCATCTAGCCATTTTTGAACGTCCACCAGATTCTGGAACCACCGGCATATTGAAGAAAGTACAGCGATTTGGTAGATTTTTGCAACAGGGAACACCGCCAAGTGTACTCAACCGCTACTCAGCCGAGATGCAAGCATGGATTGATAACTGGGTGGAAGCAGGGAAATGTGATGTAATTACCTGCGAACATAGCGTCAATGAAATTTATGTACAATCGCATTTTCAGAAACAGCTAGAAACCATAGTTAATGTTCATAGTTCTGTTTACGCTACCTGTCGGAACCAATTAGCAACAGGCATTTCAGAAAATTTCCTCAGAGACAAAATTAATCTGCCACTTTTGCGTCGTTATGAGCAAAACTACTGTGCTAAATTTTCGGCAATTGTTGCGACAACAGAAGAAGATAAAATTCAACTACAAGAATTTAACCCCAATAGTGAAATTACAGTTATTCCCAATGGCGTAGATTTAGTTTCTTTCCCCAACCGTACCACCGATCCAGGAGGACATCGTTTAATTTTTATCGGTGCAATGGATAATTTGGCAAATATTGATGCTGTCTGCTTTTTTAGCAACGAAGTTTTGCCAGAAATCCAAAAACGTTATCCTGATACAACTTTCGATATTGTCGGTTCTCATCCGGTGCCAGAAGTTTTAGCACTTGATAAAAAACCAGGAATTAATGTAATTGGGCGTGTACCTTCGATGGTAGAGTATTTACATCAAGCTACCATCTGTGTTGTACCCATGCGGACTGGGTTTGGCATTAAAAATAAAACTTTAGAAGCAATGGCCGCTGGTGTACCGATAGTGGCTAGCGATCGCGGCTTAGAAGGATTATCCGTAGATGGTGCTAGTCATTCATTACGGGCATTACGAGCCAATAAACCAGCGGAGTACATCACCGCTATTAGTCAACTATTCGATCATCAACATCTGCGTTCAGAATTGTCTCATAACGGCAGACAATTGGTAGAAACAAAATTCACTTGGGATATCGCTGGTAAAAGCTATGAAAAAGTTTGTCTTGGAAGATTGTAAGGGTGGTTAGGGGGGATCATTGAAGAAGTCAGAATTC
>CAZZZY010000669.1:0-3937 GCA_964658545.1 uncultured Acetobacteraceae bacterium
TGGAGCCAACCTTTCAGGGGCTAACTTGAATGCAGCCAAACTCCACCAAACAGAAGTCTATTTTGCCAATCTCTCAGAAGCCAGTTTAACAGAAGCTGACCTGCATCAGGCAAATCTCATTGGAGCTAACCTACATAGGGCGACCTTTTATCAAGCTAACCTGACTCAGGCTAACCTGATGGGAGCTAACTTTTTAGAAGCTGACCTCAGTGATGTCAAACTGGAAGGGACAATTTTAACAGGGGCTAAAAACTTAGAGTTGCACCAGATTAAAAAGGCACTTGGCGATCGCACTACTCGCCTACCTGATTATATAGAAGCACCGACAGATTGGCCACAATCAGGTTGAGTTATCACAGCATCATTAGTTATTTGGGCGTATTCTACCGTTTTCACTTAATGCTATAGTTTTTACCAAAAGTCTCCGTAACAACTCTGACGTACTTAAAAACCTAATAGATGGGATGTCAGAGTCGTGGGTAAAAGTTGGTCAATACTGGCGGGTGCCCTGTAAATCAGCTATTACACAAGCTCGGCAGCGATTAGGAGCAAGAGTGATGAGCGATTTATTTCATCGGTTGGTAAGACCAATGACCACAACTGAAACCTTGGGGGCGTTTTTAAATGGGCTACGAATTGTAGTCATTGATGGTACTTGTTTTGATGTTCCAGACAGTGATGAAAATACCAGAGTTTTTGGTCGTCCCGGTAGTCGTCCTGGAACAGTTGCCGCGTTCCCTAAAGTTAGATTAGTGATATTATATTCTAAGCACTAAAGTGCTTACTACAAACTTTTCATTACTAGCTTGACACAGTTCTAGTCTAACTTTCAGTTAACTCCCTGGGGATTCTTTGTAGAGATGTTGCAATGCAACGTCTCTACATACCAAAAATTCTTAACCCAAGCGTACTTACTTAAATATAGAATAGCTTATCCCTTTTAACTTATTATCGGTACTTGTGCTGCTCTAATAGCTGTTGCGCTCTTGGCTTATAAATTAAATAAAACAAAGCCTCAATATAGCGCAACAAATCTTCACGATTCTCTTTAGAGGTAAAGTTCCAGAAGCCATAAATCCGTGCTAATGATAACAGCTTAGTAGTGTGAATTTTCCAAGTATATGTGCTGTAAACTCGGTCAATTGCTCGCTGCGAAACTTCATTCCAATAGTTCGGATTCTGTTCGCATTTAGTGATAAAATCCACAATTTTTGTGGCTGTCTCTTCTAAATTTGTTGGGTTAATGTAAAAACCATTAACCTGATCTTGAATAATCTCCAGTGGCCCACCAAACTGTGTAGCAAAAGTCGGTAATCCTGAAACCATCGCCTCTAAAATTGTCAAACCAAAGGCTTCAAATAAAGCTGGTTGGACAAAAATTCCCTGATGATCGGCAATCACTCGGTAAATCTCACCAGAATCATTTTTATTCAGGCGCACACCCAGCCAACGAATCTTTCCGTGGAGATTGTACTTGTCAATTATCTGGTAAAGCTTGATAATTTCGTCACGTTCTTCGTTGTCACCTGATTCTTCAACACGTAACTTACCGGCAACCAAAATTAAGTTGCAATGCTCTTGTAATTCTTTACTTTGACCAAAGCATTCAGCTAAACCCGTAAGATTTTTGATATGGTCAAGACGCGCCATTGAGAAGAGAGGACGCTTGTTAGGATCGTCGAGTTTGCCAAATATTTGCGCGGGGTCTTCCAGAGTAAAGAGTATTTCTGCAAGGCGTTGGCGATCGCTCTCCACTCGATCTTTAGTTCGGGAGTAGGGAAAGTAATTATTCTCGTTTACTCCAGGCGGTACGACATTAAATTTGGGACTAAATAATTCAATCCCATTGGTTACATGATACAATTCCGGCATGGTGAAGCATTTGTAAGACTCGTACTGTCCCACACTATCCGGTGTACCGACAATTTCTTGGTAGGTGCTACTGATAATAAAATTGGCAGCATTCATCGCAATCAAATCGGCGGTGAATTGCAAGGAAAAATGATATTTATCTTCCAATTCTTGCCAGTAGAGGTTACTGAACAAGTATTTAGATTTTTCCAAAGCATGGGCAACATTGCATTGGGTAACTTTCAGCCGTCGCGCTAGCAAGAATGCTACTAAATTCCCATCAGAATAGTTACCAACTATTAAGTCAGGTGTACCGTGAAATTCTGCCCGTAGTTCTCTTTCTGAGTCAATAGCAAAAGTTTCTAGATAAGGCCAAAACTCAAACCGGGAAATCCAGTTTTGAGTCATGTTAGGATTAAATTCCCGTAAAGGGACTCGCAAAATCCAAGCATTTTCAGTACCATAAACTTTTTCCAGTCGTTGATTACACAGAGTGCCATCACTATTAGGAATCAGGCGGGTAAGAATAATTACCTTGGGTTCGACATTCAATCCCTCTAAACCAGCTAGCAAAACATCTTCTTGTAGCTGCTTCTCTAGACTCTTTGCCTGGTCAAGGACGTAAACTACCTGACCGCCAGTATCGGGACGACCCAACACTCCCTCTTGCCCAAACCATCCATGAGCTGACACCAAGACGATCTTAAAAATCATCGGGATGCGAGAGATGAAGGCTTCTAGGGACTGGGGATCGGGAGAATCAATCAATTCATCAAGAATATTTAGGGTTTCCCGCACGCGCCCTGCGGTGTTACCCCAACCCGGCTCAAAACCCATTGTTTGCAATTGGAACCGGAATTGTTCGTAGGGTTGATCGTTGGGGCGATTATTAACGAAATCGATCGCTTTTTTAACTTGCTCGGAAAGTTGCTGCTGTGATTGAATGCGATCGTTAATCAGCAGTTGAACACCGTTATAGTGGTGCAGACGCAAGAAATTAAATAAGCTGTCGAGCAATTCTTTGGAGTCTTGAAATATTTTGCTGGAAAGATAGCGGTTGAGAAATTCTACCCCCTTACCAATATTTTTGGAGTCACGAATTGCTGGAGAGTAATCATAAAACGGGCCGAAGTCCAATTCTAGTAGACCGCCCTCGTTAGGATGAAATTTGTTCACCAAGCGATCGCACAAATCCAGTAAATCCTGTACTGTCATCGGCTCAATGCTTAAGTCGGATGTCAACCAATAAACTTCTTGGCTAGCAATCTTAGAACGGATGATGAAACAGAAATTGGAGTCCTCCTGAATAATTTCTTGAGTATGGTAAATAAGTTTACCTAACTCAGAGGAAGTGTAAAAAGCCTGTGGTTTCTGAGACTTTGAGCAATACTCACTATATACATTGAGTATATCGTTCCGCAGCAAGTACTTCTTTTCTTGTTGGCGTAATTCACTAATAAAGGAACGTAAATCACTTTTTTCTTCACTATCTAAGACTGCTTGCAGCAATTCAGACATGGCAACTCCATTAGATGACGATGTTTGCATTGTTGACTTTCAAGGCGAGACAAATAAGCCTCTATCTTTTGTTGCACCACGTACAAACACGAAATTGCACAGATAAACCATATTTATCTGTGTACCTACAAATATCAACTTTTCAGCAGGCACTTAAATCATGTTCTACTTTAATTAAAGTATCTATGACTCAGTATTTTTTGCTCTAACTAAAGGAATACAATTTTTATTTCTTTTGAGTATCTACGTAAATTTTAACGGATCGCGTCAGTCCCCTAGCGACGCAGAAAGCGAGTCTGCGTCCCTTGCGCGTCTCGTAGAAAGCATCAAGATTGCTGACTCCTGAATTCTGAATGGCTGAATTCTTCTTCAATCTTGCCCACTTAACTTATCAAACTTTCTGCACTATCGGCTTTGCTTAGAAACGTACTCCTGTAAAGATGCAGCATTTTGTAGAAGAGAAGTGGACATCGCACACTTAATTTTCATTTGCTAAGTATATTTGCTTATATAGCAATACGCTTGGGTTAAGCATCTCTTTCTTGTCTCTGCGTCGCGCCAGTTGCTA
>CAZZZY010000670.1:0-3937 GCA_964658545.1 uncultured Acetobacteraceae bacterium
CGAAATACGCAACTGTGTTGCTGTTTCTCAGGGGTTTTCAGCATTTCCCTTATAATTTCCCCCATCATCCTCACTATCCCAGTTATACTCTCTACAGTTAAACCTTACCCTTGACCATTTATGCCTGAAAATTGGACGCTTCCCAGAATTTTCCCCATTGGTGGAATTCTGTTTGACCTTTTATTTGTAATGATTGCCATCCCCATCGAAGCATACATTTTGCACTATAGACTCAAATTTGACAAAAAATCCAGTACTTTTTATGCTATTTCTATCAATCTGTTTTCTAGTGTAATTGGTTGGTTCATATTTTTTGTAGCAGAACCAATGTTACCTATACAAGTGAAATCCGAATTAATTAACTATATATTTTTTAGTAATTTTAAATCAGCGAATACCCAAGTAATAATCATCTTAACGGCTTTTATAGTTTTCTTTGCCACTTTTTTGATGAAATTTTTCATTTTGAAGTTATTACTCCTATCATTGAATGAAACATTCGCTAAAAAAGAAGAAGACCCTCAAACATCTCAACGGCGGCGATGGCGTGTTTTTACCAATGTTAAATTACAAAGTACTAGTTTGGTTACTACTATACTAATAGCAAACTCTCTGAGTTATAGTGCTATAACTATTATTTTACTGCTTCGCGCCAGATAAAAATAATTTAATTAAAAAGAATAATATTGATTAACTAATCAGGTGGAGTGAGAAAAATGAATACGCTATTTAAAGATGTATTTGGGATTTTTAAATTTGTTGAAGGGCTTTATGCGGGAATTAGAAAAGTATTACTTCCCCCCAAAGCCTATTCCTGGCAGACATTTATTTATATGAGTGTTTTTTCTTGGGCGCTTTCATATTGTGCTACAGGTTATATCAAGGATATAATTGCCTTTTTCGGTTGGTTATTTTTAATTTCCGGCACAGCTTGGTATACAACTCAAGATCCTTTGAGAGTTCCTGGTACTTTTATGCCAGTTGGTGCAGTGATCACTGGACTCTTAGTTAGCGTTTTTGCCTTTGGAAGTCAAGAGGATGGAGTTACACCAAGGTCAGTAGTTTTTTGGCCGACAATTGCAGCACTCATCACAGCAATACCAGAATTTATTGAAGGAACTGACACCGACGCTAAAGCCCGCATTCCTAAGCCACAAGACCGTCAAAGAATAATAATTTTAGTTGCTAGTAGTATGCTACTAAGTTGCTGGATTCAGTTTTATTTTGTGATGGATCATTGGTTGCAACAATATCCAAGTTTACAGGCAGATACTTTTAAGCGTAGTACCTTTGTTGTTAGAACAGAAGAACGAGTAAAAATCCCACAAAACGGCGCTATCATTTTAGAAAAACTTCAACCAATAGTAGTAGATAAAATAGCCAACACACCTTGGTCGGAAGTTGAGAAATGGTTGCAATTTGCGAAAGAACGGGTAGGAACTCTGGGTAAGGAAGTAATTCAAAAAAGCCTGGGAAAATATGAAGAGAAGAATCTATGGCATGTTGAACCACGTGTAACTAATCTGAATTCTGGATATGTATTAGATTTATTAAGTATTTGGATAGGCCCGAGTTCTAACTTACGGGGCTATTACTTGAAAAAATCTTGTCGAATTGAACCAGTTGCAGCAACTAGCAATTCCGAGAATAAGATTACAGTGGCAGAAATTGAATGCGATCGCGGCAGTAAATTAATTACTGGATCACCACCTTTGCAGCAATAAGGGGGATAAGGGAGACAAGGGGACAAGGGACAAGTTAAAAAGTAAAAAGTAAAAGATAATCCCCATAAATAAATTTAGGGACTACCCTTTGCTACGCAACGCTACCGCGAACGCTGTTCGCGTTCAGACCATTTTTCTTTCTTTTGTGTTGTTTGGTGATAACTTGCAACAAGTCTTTCCCCTTGTCCTCTTTCCATACCCAATTCTCAATACCCCAATAAAAAATGACAACTAACAGAATTTTTGTACTAGCAAAGAATGTGTTTCAGGAAGTGGTACGCGATCGCATCCTATATATTATTGGTTTTTATGCGTTAATCCTCGCCACCGCCTTCCGCGTCCTTCCTGAATTTGCAGCTACGACTGAAGACAAAATGTTTTTAGACTTTGGTATGGCGGCGATGAATGCCATCGGGTTGATTATTACGATATTTATTGGTACGGGACTGGTTAATAAAGAAATTGAAAAACGCACTATTTTGGTGTTAATTGCTAAACCTGTCAGCCGTAGCGAAATTATCGTCGGCAAATACTTGGGTTTATCCGCAGTACTAGCTGTACTGATCGCCATGATGACAGCAATTTATCTGGTATTTCTGCAATTTGGTAAGATTCCTCATCCAACGGCGAGTATTCTAATTGCTGCAATTTTCTTATTTTTGCAGTTGTCATTAATCACTGCTGTGGCTATTACCTTCGGTGTTTTTACTGCTTCTTTGCTAGCGACAATTTTAACCTTTGCAGTATATTTAATCGGCAATATTACTCAAGATTTAGTACAACTTGGTCGTCTTAGCCACAACCCTGGTATGGAACGTCTAACTCAAGGTTTGTATCTCATATTACCAGATTTATCTCGATTAGATTTAAAAAATGATGCTGTTTATGGTCTGCAAGCACTACCTGACACAACTGCACTGATTACAGATGCTGGCTATGGCTTACTTTATAGTGCTATGTTGTTAGCGATCGCTATTTTTATCTTTTCACAACGCGAATTTTAGTCATTGCGCATGGAGGAGCCACCGCGCTGCTTCACCAAAATCCAAAATTGAAGATTAACTATTTTACCAGAAATCACCCGCTCATAATCCCCACCCTACGAGTCCGTTGAGCGTGGGGACTACCGCGATTCGTTAAAAAACGAAACAGGGATTGCAACATAGATTGATTCTGTCTTACTCTGGAAAAACTACTATGCTAGTTTGAGTTCCTAAACTTTGGGAACCACAGCACATAACTGGCTTTCCAGGATTAGCACCCTGCCGATTAACTTGTTCAATAAAACACTTTGATAGCCTAAAACGATGAAAGCATCTGCTAATTTCGACTTTGAAGACGAGAAATTCAATGCACCGCCTTCTCAAGTCATCCCTTGGTGTCAGATGATTAATCCTCGGTATGGCACAGATGGTATGCAATCCCACGGTTTGGCGATTAAGCTAGATAATGCCAATGCTGTCGGCTTTGTGCCAGATGAGAATTGGCAGCAGGTAGAGCATGAATTTAGCTCTGGAGTCGAAACTGTCTTTATTAGCACTACTCCCCACTTGGTTTTAGTGCGTCGGGGGCCATTGTCTGTCAAAGACCGGGAAAGTGGTCTAAAACTGGGTACCCTCAAAGAGAATTATGACGCTTTTTTAGCAGACAAACTTAAATTTAAAACCTTTACTCGCTATCTAATTTTTATAGTGGGTGAGAATAAAAAGTTTTTACATGAATCACCACTACAACTAACTCTTAATGGTGCCGCCGGAGCGAGTTTCAGCAAAACCTACTGCGAATATCAACAAGGCAAAGTAGTTAGTGGATTCGTTGCTGAACTAGAAAAAGCTTATGCTGTTTACCGCAAGCAACCATTGACACCAAAAGGCCCTTTGTTCCATGCTCACGGGATTTTTTGCCCGATAATTGAGTGTGAAGAAAGAGGTATTGAACCAAATACAGTTTTGGTCGCCTCAACTGTAGACTACAAACATCCGACGGTAGGAACTTTAACACAATATTTAATTGCTTCGGATTCTCTTGAATCTGCAATGATTTGCAAGATTTTTGAAGAATACAAAGATTTTGGCAAGGAACCTGTAAAATCAGAAATGCCTAAATTGGCAATGGCAGGAGTTTCCAACTCTTACGTTTATGCTGATGAAGATGATTTTGCTTATCCGCCCTATTAGTTAGGGAAATGAGGGGGATGAGGGAGTAAGGGAGTG
>CAZZZY010000671.1:0-1326 GCA_964658545.1 uncultured Acetobacteraceae bacterium
TAGCGCTTCTCGAATGGAAAATACACTTTGACCTCACTTCCATTCCTCTCTCCTAAAAGGAGAGAGGCTTTGAATCTAACTCCCCAACGCTACAAGGGTTGGGGCTGTTCTTGTTAGGTCTGTATTCCATGCAATTGAGAACCGCTATATTAACTATTAACTTGTGGGGAAAATTACTTTTTCGGTTGACCCTTTTCCAAAGCTTTTTGTACTAGTTCATCACTGACATTAGTTACACCCTCAGCCCTAGAATTCCCGACTTCTTTTGCTAACTCTACATAATCATCAGGATTACCGGTTGACTGCGCTTGAGTTTTTGTCTCTGCTGGTGTAGAGATTTTATATTTAGGTGCAGTGGCTTCCTTGGCTGCTGCTGCACCTTCAGCTGTGCGATCAATTTCACTCACGCTGAATTTCTGTGCAGTTGCATAATCAGCATCAAAATCGACCTTTGGCGCTTTTTCTTCACCACTAGCTATGCTTTCGGCAGCTAATTGGGCATCATGGGTGGGAGCTTGATTTAAATTGGGCTTTACTTCATCAGGCATAACTAAAAAACCTTAAGATAAATTTTTTATTGCTAGAGCGATCATAACAAGTTAATGTGTTGCTTCATTACTTCCTTGAGAGAGAATTTTGTCTCTATTAAAAGGTAGATAAAAGCTGTAATTTATAATTAATTTAACTCTTTCCATCGGTACTAGGATTTGATAATAAAACTCTGGTAACACTTAGTTTGGCGTGTTAAATTTCCTTGAAGACAAAATTATGACTGCAAGTTACGACAAAACTATTTCTCAAGCCCAGAGCAATGAAACTCAAAAATTGCTGGACGCATTTAACGCTTTAGATACCGATGCCAAATTAGCTTGGTTCTATTTGGTTTATAAAAAAATGGGTGATTCAATTACTCCAGCTGCTCCAGCTGCGGCTGAACCAGAATTAGCACCACTTCTGCTAGGAGACTATTTTGAATTATCCGATGAACAGCAACTAGATATTATGCGGGATATTGTTAACCGCAAAGATACAGAATATTCTCGTGCTTATGGGGCGATAAAAGAAAATAACCAGTTGTTAGTTTGGTATGCTTGGGCAGTAGCTATGGGAAATACTGTGGTTGGTTTACCAGCTAGCTATCAGCCAAGTAAGGCCATTAATGATCTGGTTTCCCAAATTGAAGGACTAGATTTTGAGGAACAAATTTCGGTGTTTCGGACAATAGCTGGTGAAATGGGTTATACCGATGTCAAGCCGATCGCAACGCAAGCCGAAACTGGTAAAACGCCGAGTTTGTGATGTTAAAAACCACATCTGTCGTAGGGG
>CAZZZY010000671.1:1336-3935 GCA_964658545.1 uncultured Acetobacteraceae bacterium
ATGAATTGCCCCTACAGCGCGGGTGTATTTACCATCAAAGAATGATTCATAAAAATCTGAAACGACGTATTTCCGTTGATACACAACATGATTCTTTTGTAAAGTGCGTAAGTCCTAGTTATGTCACAGCAAGATGATTCAATTCGGCTGGGGTGAGGTTAGAGTGTACTACTTGACCATCACGGAACCAAACGATGCGCTGGGTTTGACGAGCAACTTCTGGTTCATGAGTTACCATGACAACGGTAATTCCACTAGTATTGAGTTCGCCAAAAATATCTAAGACTTCTTGGGTTGTGCGCGAATCAAGTGCGCCTGTGGGTTCATCGGCTAAGAGTACTACGGGACGATTGACGATCGCTCGAGCGATCGCTACTCTTTGTTGTTGTCCACCAGATAGTTGAGTTGGTTTATTGTTGAGGCGATTTGCTAAACCGACTCGCGTCAATGCAACTATTGCGCGATCGCTTCTTTCTTTGGGATTCACACCAGCATACAACATTGGCAGGATCACATTTTCTAATGCTGTGAGTTGGGGCAATAAATGGAATTGTTGGAAGACAAACCCCAGTTTTTTGTTGCGAATATGTGCTAGCGAGCGATCGTCCATCTGCGCCACATCAATATTATCTAAATAATAATGTCCGCCTGTGGGTCGGTCTAGACAGCCGATAATATTCATGGCTGTGGATTTACCTGAACCAGAAGGCCCCATAATTGAACAATATTCGCCCTGGTGGATGGTCAAATTTACATCATTGAGTGCTTTGACTTCGGTTTCACCATTGCCATATATTTTAAAGATATTCTCCAAACGAATAATTGTTGATTTCGGGACGGGATTGGGAACTAGAGAATCGCTAATTGAAATAGTGCTTGCCATAAGGATTTTAGTTATTAGTTGGTAAAGATGCAATTATAGCGATATACAAAATAACCTATCTCCTAAGAGGCTATGGTGTACACACAAGTTCTAAAATCCTTGCCTGGTAAGATACAAGTCCGAAGCAGAGAGGGAGTAGGGGGAGAGGTTCTTCGAGAATTACTGAATTGGTGTTCTAGTCCTATAGGATTCATATTTGATTTTTGAAATACACGTAGGGTGCGTTACGCCATCATTGATGTCTACTTTTGCCACAGATGGCTTCTTTGCTGGCTTTCATACCCGCCTTGGAATGAATTCTCTGGCTTTTAGCTAAAGTCTACTGAAGTAGACTAGGGATTTGTGAGAATTTTTAGTCATCTTTAGATGACTTTTGCTATGAGACTGGGAATTCATTCCTAGTCGGGCTATGGGTTTCGCGTTAAGTTGACATGTATATTACTGAGAATTTTTCATAAATCAAATCGGATTGCTATATGATTATCTAAAACTCAAAAAAGCCTGGGTAGCCAGGCTTGTTTAGGTAGCCCCAGACTTTAGCCTGTGGGCGCTTTCATAGTTTTAGAAGAGATTGAATGACTAATTTTAATCAACGGCTCTGACTGTTTTCTTCACTGCATCGCCTGCATCCTCAGCGACACGCTGAACATTTTCACCAGCATCAT
The DNA here is from genome assembly GCA_964658545.1 of uncultured Acetobacteraceae bacterium. Classification (GTDB taxonomy): domain Bacteria; phylum Cyanobacteriota; class Cyanobacteriia; order Cyanobacteriales; family Nostocaceae; genus Nostoc. The sequence continues at coordinate 2,885 of CAZZZY010000671.1, forward strand.
CAGTGACACGCTGAACGTTTTTCGTCAAATCTTTGGCTGCATTCTGGGTATTTTCCTTGAGATTTTCAAATCCACGCTGAGTCCCCTTAACAACACCTTCTCGGACTTCATCAGCAGAACTGCTAACATCTTCACCCAGTTTCTTCACTCTTTCACCAACGGGTGTACCTTGTTGGTAATTTCGGACATATTGCTCTCGGCTGTCAATCCCCTTCTGCTCAATGTTTCTTTGAGCATTTTTTACTAGCGCCTCAGCTCTGTCATTAGCTGCCTTTTCATCTTTCGCTCTGGGATCTACATCACTAAAATTATTTATCCCACCAGTGGGAGAGGAGAGAGGATAATCTTTTGTAGGATCATATCGCTTGACATTAGGTGCTTGGGAACCTGACTGTGGTGGCTGTGCTGCTACTCCTGGACCAGCACAAGCCTGGGTCATAAATAGAAATATTCCTGCAAAAAAAACAGTTAAAACTTTCAAGAAACGAATATTTTTCAGCCCAGTAATTACTCTTTTCATAGTCCTGCCTCCTTGTATTTGGGTGACTAAGTTAAACTCAAACCTAGATAGTATTTGGAATTATTTGTGATTTCCAAATATTCAGATAAAAACCTCTATTAACGATATTAGTAATCAAATACACTTTACCTCTAGCGCAAGTCACATTTTAATTAGTACCAAAAGAATCTTTGTCTCTAACTCTAGAGAGATTTGAAGAAGAATTCAGAAGTCAGAGCAAGGCACCTATAATAGTTGAGGCATTCAGCCCTTATTCTAATACCGATTACCTGTGAGGTTGCTCCAGAACTTGGGGATTTTGCCCCAAGTCTGACTAAGATTGATTTTGTAAGTAGAGCGGCGTAAATAATTAAAGGTTTGTAGTGTTCGCTAACAGCGTCTCGTAGAGAGGACTTTAGTCCTCATTTGAGAGCTGTTCGCAAAGCGTTCCCGTAGGGTAGCCCTCACTACGAGCTAATTCTAATTTAATTTACATTCCTTAACATACCTTGATTTTTTCTCACCTACTTAGTTACAGTTTCACGAAGAATT
>CAZZZY010000672.1:0-3926 GCA_964658545.1 uncultured Acetobacteraceae bacterium
ATAAGTTCCATTCTCTAAGCCTGTGACAAAATGATTGGGAATGTCTTATGTAATTTCTTCGCTACAAGAACCAGCTGCCAGAGCGATCGCAGCTACTGAGTAGAAACTTTGACCGATTTAGTAGCACTTTCAGCCAACAGTCTCGGTAGAAACTTAATACAACAAATGTTCTTGCTGATTATCTTAACATAAAAATGGACGCGCCAGAAAAAAGCTAGAAATTGATTTAGCATCTACTGGTTCCCCCTCCAGAATAGCTTTCTCTAATTCTTCAGGAGTCAAAAACACAGTTTCTATATCCTCGTCTCCATCTTGTGCTGGTGGTGTCTCCAGCTTTTCCAAATCTCGCGCCAGAAAAGCATAGATAATTTCATCAGAATAACCAGGCGCTAAGAAAAATTCGCCTAGTTTGTCCCATTTTTTGGCACTATAGCCAGTTTCTTCTTCGATTTCACGCTGTATTGTCTCTAAAGGCTCTTCATTTGCTTCCAAAGTTCCTGCGGGAAACTCTAATATCCGTCCCTGAACTGCAAAACGATACTGGCGCACCAGTACAAGTTTACCCTCTGGCGTTACTGGCACAGCTAGGGCACCACCAGGGTGACGAATACACTCCCATTCTCCTTCCGCTTTATTAGGCAAACGCAAGCGATTGACTTCAAAATCAAACTTGCGTCCTTTATAAAACAAGCGTTCTTTCAGCAGTTGTGGTAATTCTCTACCTAATGGCATAGTAAAATCTGATTATCTGTTAAGTGCAGAGGTGACATCAGCCTTCTTCTGTGTTTAAGGATGGTAATTTTAATTGCCCATCAATTAAATGCACATTAGAACAGTCTACCTCTTTCAGCAGTTCTTTAATAACACACCCAGATACTGGTTCTAGCCAATCTGGGGTAATTTCTGCCAGTGGTACTAACACAAAAGCCCGATCCCGCATTCGTGGATGGGGAATCTGGAGATTTGCTGTATCCACTATCAAGTCATCATATAACAAATCCAAATCCAGGGTTAGTAGCCCCAAGTGTTCCTAATGCACACGCCCAAATTGTTGTTCAATTCCTAACAAAATTTCTAATAACTGCTGGGGTAGCATTTCTACCTCCAATGTGACGCAGCCATTTAAGTAATCTGGCTGCTGTGGTTCTACAGCTTTGGTTTGGTACCAACTGGATTTGGCTTCTGATAGAATACCTGGGGTTTGGGCTAAGGTTTTGATAGCTGCTTCTAAAATTGTCTGCGAATCGCCGATATTACTACCAAGAGCAACGGCGCTTCGTCTGGATTTGGTGTCGGCGTAGTCCAACCCAGACATCGCACTTCTCCTTAAGTAAACTGTTTTCGGACTATCTTTGCGGATACTGGGCTGCAACTGTCCCGGAAAACGCTAATAGCTTTGTATTCCCAATAATTAGCAAAATGGGAACGATTTTACAAAACTAAACTAACTAAATCTAAAAAACATTATTTTATGGTGAATTTAGTTAATTATTTATAGGGTAATATACTAACACAAAGGTGGTGTCATAACCCCAAAGCTGATTGATGGTGGTTAGATATTTACTACTTTGAGCGAGGAACTGACGTGGGGAAGCTTACCTCCTGGTTCAAGCGAAGACCAACTAATTTGAGGGACTCTGGACAAGGAGGAACAAATGAAAGCTTACCACCAGCACATCTGGCGCAGGCGAGGCAGTTACTGAGCAAAATGAAAATTTTACCATCTAGGATGAAGACCAATCAGGCAACTGGCGGTAAACCACTCTATCGTCGCATCTGGTTTTGGGCAGGTTTGGGTGTAGGTGGTGGGATAATTGCCTTCATCTACGGCGTGAGTTTAATAGATCGGACTTTACCAGATAAGGCGGAGTTGAATGCCGTTCTTAGAGAGCAAACACTCACTATCAAAGCCGCCGATGGAACTATATTAGAACAACAAGGTGAAGCGACCAGAGAACAGCTCAAGCTAGAACAAATACCAGATAATTTAAAAAAAGCTTTCATCGCCTCAGAAGATAGAAGATTTAAGCAACACAACGGATTTGATCCACAAGGGATTGTCAGAGCAGGTTTTAATAATTTGCGATCGCAAGGTGTGGTAGAAGGTGGTAGCACCATCACCCAACAGCTAACGCGGATTCTCTTTTTGAAACAAGAACAGACAATCTGGCGCAAACTCAAAGAAGTCCGCCTCGCCCAAAAAATGGAGCAAGAATTAACCAAAGATCAGATTCTAGAGCGTTACTTGAATTTAGTTTATTTGGGAGATGGAGCTTATGGTGTAGCAGATGCAGCCTGGGTATACTTTAGTAAATCACCAGACCAGCTTTCTCTAGCAGAAATGGCAACGATTGCTGGATTAGCTCCTGCTCCTAGCTTGTACGCCCCAAACAAGAATCCAGAAGCGGCCAGACGGCGGCGGGACTTGGTATTGCTACGGATGCAAGAAGATGGAGTTATTACACCGGAGCAAAGGCAAGCAGCAAGCCTTGAACCACTAATCCTGAAAAGCAGTTTACCCAAGCGAGTGCAAGTAGAATCACCCTACTTTACCAGCTACATCCAAAAAGAATTGCCGAAGTATGTTTCTGCTAATGTGCTAAAAAGTGGGGGTCTAGTAGTGGAAACCACGCTGAATCCAACTTGGCAGAAAGTAGCAGAAGAGGCGGTTGCCAAAACACTGCGAAATCAAGGACGCTGGGAAAACTTTAAGCAAGCAGCAATGGTTGCCATTGACCCCCAAAGCGGTGAAATTAAGGCAATGGTTGGGGGAAAAGACTTTGGTAAAAACCAGTTTAATCGGGTTACTCAGGCACAGAGGCAGCCAGGATCGACATTTAAAGGGTTTGTTTATGCCACTGCGATCGCTAGCGGAAAAAGCCCCTACGATACTTATGAGGATGCACCCCTTGTAGTAGATGGCTATGAACCAAAAAATTATGGTGAAAACTTCCACGGCTCAATGAACATGAGAGATGCCCTCACCCACTCCGTCAATATCATTGCGGTGAAGGTGTTGATTGATGTGGGATTTACGCCAACAATTAAACTTGCCCATGATATGGGGATAAAATCTGAACTTAAGCCTACCTATTCCCTAGCTCTCGGCTCCAACGAAGTGAATTTGCTGGAATTGACCAGCGCTTATGGCAGTTTTGCAACTCAGGGATTACACACAGAACCTCATGGTATTACTCGCATCCTCAACCGCCAAGGCAAGGTGATCTGGTCAGCGAATTTCAAGTCAAAACGAGCTATTGACGCTGATAGTGCCGCCATCATGACTTGGATGCTACGCAACGTCGTAGAAGCGGGAACTGGTGGTGCCGCTCAGTTAGATAATAGACCAGTTGCCGGCAAGACCGGTACCTCCGACGAAGCCCGCGATTTGTGGTTTATTGGTTACATTCCCCAAATGGTGACAGGAGTTTGGTTAGGTAACGATGATAACCGCCCCACAGATGGCACAAGTAGTAGCGCCGCTTACACCTGGCACGAGTTTATGGAAAAAGCGGTAGAGGGGATGCCCGTAGAAAAGTTTCCCAAACGACCCAAGTTAGAAGGTCGCAAAGGCACTATCAAAGCCCAGGCAATCAAGCCGAAAGAAGTGCTAAATCCTTCTATTTCTGCTGATGATGACTCAGAAGGGGAAAATTCTCCGAAAAATTCTAATTCTGAGGATAATGGTTCATCCAGAAGACATAGAAGCAAAAGAAGTTATTCTGAAGAAGAACAGCAATCAAACAACTATACCCCAAGAAGGAGAAGGCGCGATCGCACCGAAGCATCAAGTTCCAGTAACTCTTCCTCAGAATCATCTACTCCCCGGCGGCGATCTAGAAGAGTAGAATCTGATTCTCCCCCGCCTGAAAGAACTCAGCGATCTTCCTCTCCCCCCAATAGTTCAGGTTCTTCAGGTTCTTCAG
>CAZZZY010000673.1:0-3922 GCA_964658545.1 uncultured Acetobacteraceae bacterium
TCCGCTTAAAAGGCGGCTGCATACCCGCTCTGCCAACGACCCAATTTGGTACTCCTGATGGGATTTGAACCCACACACAGACTGTTTTTGAGACAGCCGCCTCTTCCAATTGGGCTACAGGAGTATACATAAGCTGGGAAGGAAGGAATCGAACCCTCAAACTTCGCATTCAAAGTGCGACGGCTTTGCCTGTTTGCCTACTTCCCAATAAATGGCTGCCTCAGCAAGAGTCGAACTTGCAACCTCGCGGTTAACAGCCGCTTGCTCTGCCATTGAGCTATGAGGCAATGTGCCAGTCCCCCAGATCCGGATTGAACGGATGACCTCCTGTTCTTCAGACAGGCGCTACTACCAACTGAGCTACCGGGGGATAAGGCGAGAACGGAGAGACTTGAACTCTCAATCTTCAGTTTCGTAATCTGAGATGTTATCCAGTTACACCACGTTCTCAAAGGCGGAGAGAGAGGGAGTTGAACCCACAGTGGACTTACATCCACGACTGTTTAGCAAACAGCTTGCCCTGCCAATAGCAATCTCTCCATAATGGGCCGGATAGGATTTGAACCTACGAGGCACATAGGCATCCGTTTTACAGACGGCTTCCTTCAACCGGACTTGGATACCGACCCATGAGGCAGTGCCGACGGGGATTGAACCCGCAATCTCCTGCTTGAAAGACAGGTGGCTTTACCAATTTGCCTACGGCACCAAGAGTGAGATTTCTACCACGTGCAAGTTTGAGAAGCTGTTTTTAACAGCCTCCAGGTTTGGTTTGGCGGAGACTGTAGGAGTCGAACCTACTTCGGTTTTTAGACCGATTAACCAGTTTGTAAGCTTCTTATGTTGGGGCACGCAGTAGAACGCAGAGACAAGGATTTGAACCCTGACCAAAGGTTTTGGAGACCCTTATGCTGCCGTTACACCATCCCTGCATTTGGTAGCAGTGGCGAGAGTCGAACTCGCATATACCAAGTTATGAGCTTGGGGCTTTGCCGTTAAGCTACACTGCAATGTTTGGAGTCCAGGGCGAGAGTCGAACTCGCACAGTCGGTTTTGCAGACCAACACCCTACCATTAGGCGACCTGGACATACTACGAGGACGACAGGAATCGAACCTGTGACTACTTGCCTCGGAAACAAGCGCTCTTTCCGACTGAGCTACATCCTCATTTGGAAGCCTTGACGGGAGTTGCACCCGCTTCTCCGTGCTTGAGAGGCACAGCGACTTGTCTATTTGTCCACAAGGCTACACGGGGATGATGAGATTTGAACTCACGATCTTTCGCTCGACAGGCGACTGCTTTAAACCGGACTAAGCTACACCCCCACGTTGGATGGCAATTATTTAATTTTCAAGGTTCAGAAGTGTTTGCGCTATGCCTTTTTGAGAGGCTGTAGTGCTTTACTACATTTATACTACATAACGTATTACAAAATGTCAAGGGCATACTACAAACTTTTTAAAAGAACTGAGAGGGCAGTGTTACGTAATCGAGCTTATTGCCCTCTCTGACTAGGTTTGAAGGTAATTACTCGTTCTCACTCAGGCGTTGTGCGTTCCAAAACTGTTCGGCAAACGCAATTGCTGGGTGAATTGGGGCTTTAGGCTTGCTTTTGAGTACCATTCCAGCTTCATGCGGTAAGCGATCGCTCTTGATTGAATTACACTTCTCACACGCAGTTACAACGTTGTCCCAACTGTGCTGCCCACCTTTTGAGCGGGGAATTACATGGTCAAGGGTCAGATGCTTGGTGCTACCGCAGTATTGGCAGGTGTGGTTGTCTCGCTTGAGTACTTCACGCCGATTTACAGGTGGTACTTTCCAGTGGCGTTCGGGATTACCCATAGTCAAGCGAATATGTTCGGGAACTTGTAGTACAACACTGGGTGAGCGGACTTCCCACTGCTTTGTAGTGCCAAAATTCAACGATTCTGCCTGACCTGTGACTAACAGCACGATTGCTCGTTTGATGTTGATACGTGCCAGTGGTAGGTAGTTCTTAGAGAAGACCACCACCGAATTTTGTAATATGTGTGGTTGAGCTTGCATCACTGATTCACTCCTCAAAAAATAACCCCCGCCTCTGGTGAACAGGAGCGGGGGTCAGGTAGTTGATACTTTTTGCCCTATGTTGGTGCTGTAAGACATTTGCACCTCCCGCTTTGGATAAGTTGATCTAGATTCAGCCATCCGGCAATTGCTCCCAAAATGCCTTCACTTGCAGATTTATCGCCGTCGAACAGATACATTTTCTCAAACGCAAATAGCGCGAATACTCTGCCTAAACCCTTGTTGGGTCGGCAATGCATCACGCTGCTTATGGTTGAGGAGAATCTGCTTATCATTGAAGGTTTGTAGTATTTGTAATTGAGACTTATATTAATCATACAGTTGTAGTATGCGTTTGTCTACTGCCCTCTGATCCAGCCTGTGGATAAGAGTGCATTTGTTCTGGGAGCCTTTGCTTTTTCTGCACTCAAATACAAAGGCGATGCCAACGTATGTAAACTACGCAGTAGGAAACACTGGATCGCCTTTATCCTCTAAGAAAAATTATTAGTTAAGTGCTTGAGCGATACCTACGGTGGTAAACTACGCAGTCCAACTAGATCGCCTTTATCCTCTAAGAAAAATTGTTAGTTGAGTGCAGCAGCGACGCCGAATAGCCCGTCGTAGACATCGCTTCTATACAAGCGAGGATGAGGAGCGATAGCGATCGCCAGTTGCTCTCGGACAGTATGCCATCAGTAGCGTTAACAACGCTGAATGCACTGAATATCTCGATTATCCTCGCTTGTAAATGCCAACTCTTGGAGTGGCAATGCCAACGATTTGGCGATCGCACCCCCAAAGGCAGTGGGTGAAGTCGGAATCACCTTTTTGTTTGCTCCAGGCTGGCATCCTGCACTTAAGGCGATCGCACACTCAAACTGTGATCACCTTTTCCTCTAAGAACAGTAGCGATCGCACTTCTATCTAAATCCAAAGAAGCAACTGTACTAAAAACTGTGATTCATCAAAAACAAGCGATCGCAGATACTTTTGGTCAGGCTGCAACAATTTGGGATTTACCTGGTCGTCAAGCTGCGGAGTCAGCACGGGAATATGAGCGACTGTTTAAAGAAATCCTGGGGATGTTGAAATGACTACTAAAAAACGAAAGCCCCTTGATGATGCCCTTGCCCGTGAGTTTGTTTATGGTTCCCAAAGCCAGGAAACTGCAAGCTCAGAGACTCAAAGCGAGATTCAGCCAATACTAGAGCAAGAACCTGTACCACAATCTATATTACCTATACCACCTATATCCGCTCCGCAACCAGTTAAGTTTAATCTCATGTCTCAACTTCAACAACCTTCCAAAGAGCCAACAATCAGACTAACTGTTGACTTGCCTGAATCAATGCATCGTAAGTTATCTATGCTGGCGGCTAAGACAAGCAGAAAAAAGGTTGAGATTGTGCGGCTTTTGCTGGATGAAGCACTCAAGGACATAGAGGAGTAATGCAGTAATTGATGCAGTAATGCAGTAAATAAGTATTTGTGAGGCGATCCGGTTGTGATGACTGCGATCGCCTACTTTTTATGGCTTGATTTGCTGAAACATCAAAAAAAATTTCGATAACCGTGAGGTTAAGCAAAGCTGGGAATAACAGTTTAGTCAACTTGACAAAGTTATTCCAGGAGGTGGTGATACTCCCCACAACAACTTGAATGGGCAACTTAGGTTGGAAGCATCGGACATTTTATTGAATGGGAACTCTATTTTTGAACTCTGGGAATAACAGCTAGAGATGTCAGTTGACAGAGCTACTAAGTGTGGTGGTGACACTACTGCTGAAGACGCGCACTTTTTGCAGTCACACAAACCCCACACTACAAAGTTAAAGCTGGTCTGGCGGCAACCAAACCAGCAGTCCAT
>CAZZZY010000674.1:0-3915 GCA_964658545.1 uncultured Acetobacteraceae bacterium
GTATTTTATATCTAGAAAATAATTTAGTAACAGGGGCGTTCACGAGCGATCGCGTGGAACTGCTCAACTTACTCTGCGCTCAAGCAGCCATTTCCCTGGAAAATGCCCAGCTTTATGAGCGATCGCTAGAATATTCCCAACAGCTAGAGCAGTCCTTCGCCGAATTGCAGCAAAAATCGCTTGATTTACAACAGGCTCAATTACAAATGGTGCAAAGTGAAAAAATGTCTGCACTGGGTAATTTAGTTGCTGGTGTCGCTCACGAAATGAATAATCCCCTCGGTTTTATTGCTGCTAGTCTCACACAAGCTAAACCTACCCTGGCTGATATTATCGAACACTTGAAACTCTATCAAGAAAGTTTCTCCAACAAGGGTGAGGAAATTATCGACCACGCCGAAGAAATCGACTTGGATTATAGTTTAGAAGATTTGCCCAAGATGATTGATTCTATGTCGATGGCGTGCGACAGGCTGAAAAATATCAGCACCAGTTTACGTACTTTCTCCCGTGCCGATCAAAATTACAAAGTACCATTTAACATTCATGAAGGCATCGATAGCACAATTTTAATTTTGAAACATCGTCTCAAGCCTAATGAAGAACGTCCCGCCATTGAAGTTGTCACTAACTATGGTGATTTACCTCAAATTCAATGCTTCCCTGGTCAATTAAATCAGGTATTTATGAATCTTTTAGCAAATGCTATTGATGCCTTAGATGAATCTAATCATGGACGCAGTTTTCAGGAAATTAAAGCCAGTCCTAACTGCATTACAATTACAACTTCGCTAGATAAGAATGACGTTAAAATTGCGATCGCTGATAATGGTAAGGGGATGAGTGAACAAGTCAAATCGAAAATATTTGACCATTTATTTACTACGAAAGCTGTCGGTAAAGGCACAGGGTTGGGATTGGCGATCGCTCGGCAAATCGTTGAAGAAACCCACGGTGGCAAATTGAGTTTTAATTCGGTTCTGGGTGAAGGTACAGAATTTATAATTGAAATTCCCGTGTAAAATTTTGGTGTTATTTCTTGCTGGTCGAATATTAGAGGTATTTTGGGAACTAAAAAACGTCGTTTAAATATTACCAGCATTAAAAATCTGCTCTGCGGTGAAATTAAATTCTGGGAAAGTAGGTGAAATAATCCGCTCGCTTTCACGGAACTGGCGGATTTGGTATTCGCCTTCTACAAGTGAGTAGATCGATATTGTTGGTTGTTTGGGATTGCCAATAAATGATTTACCAGCCAGAGCTAAGTAATCTACAATCCAATACTCCTCAATACAAATTTCTTCATACATACCGCGTTTAGTGTAATAGTCGGTACGCCAATTAGTACTAACTACTTCAATCACCAAAGGAATTGATGCGCCTAGAGTGACTGTAGATTCCTTTTTCCAGAGAGGTTCATTTACTAGATTGGAGCGATTAATTATTAATATATCTGGAGAATAACCGGATTCATTTTCAGGTGGTTTGACTAGCGCTGTCTTTGGTATGAAGTAGGGAAGTTTAAGTCGGTCATATTCGACAGGAAGTTTTGTAGCTAAAAATCCTGTAATCTCTTCATGATCTCCAGTTGGTTGTAACATTTCGACCACTACTCCATCATGCAGTTCATAACGTTTACCTGTGTTGTCTGGGTATCTGGCAACGAATTCATCGAATGTAACTAGTTTTTTTTGTAGGGCTTGAGTCATAATATTCCTCCCGCGAGTTTTGAAATTTTGTAACAAGCGTGCTTGTTGAAAAAGATTTTCGTTCAGGGAATTCACCGAACAAGGCAAAAGTAAAAAGTAAAAAGGCAAAAGAAAGAAAAATAAAAATGGTTTGAGAGCAACTAAATTTATTTATGGAATGAAATAAAAACATTTATAACGATAGCGCAGCGTTAGCGAGTCATCGAGCGTCGTGGCGCAGCGCGAGAAATAAGGTGTCCTTATTAAATCCCCTCAATTTATTTATGGGGATTATCTTTTTACTTTTTAACTTTTTCTGGTGTTTGTGAAAGTAGTTGCAAACTAATAGCACACCGCAGTAGCCTTCCTTATCCAATAATATACTTTCTGCTCTTTTCTCCCTTTCTTCTGAATCTATTTCTTCTATCTCTTTAGAGAGAGGTTTTCCAGATACCGTGAAAAGTCAGTATTAAAATAACCTGCGTAGACCAAGAAGGTATCCTAGTTTTCTAACCTGAGTGATGTGCAAAGTACAGCACAATAGGCAGTTTTTAACGCTACTTCATTACTCATGGCATCTTACAGCCGTTAAGATATCTTAAAATAAATAACCACCAGCCGATTACAATCAGGGCATCTTTAGGAGAAATTACCTTGACAAATGTAATTTATCAAGCACAGCCACCCTTAGAATTTATTCCTCCGGCGTTTAACCCCTTATTGCTACGAGTCGTGCATCTGTTGCTACCCAGTTGGATAAACTGGCAAACATCTATTACCCAGATTGAAGCAGACAACGTAGAGGTTCTGGTGGATCTCTATCGCCAGTTTCAGGAAGGTAAGATCCGTTTTATGCTGGCATTTCGCCATCCTAAAACAGACGATCCATTTTGTTTGACCTACTTGTTATCTCAACTTGTGCCAAAGGTAGCGCGATCGCAAGGCACAGCACTACAATTTCCAATTCACGCTCATTTTATCTACGATCGCGGCATTCCTCTATGGGCAGGTTCCTACGTGGGTTGGATTGCTTCTCATTTAGGTGGGACTCCGATTCAGCGAGGTAAGGCTGACTGGACGGGGTTACGTTCAGCGCGTGAGTTGTTTACCAATGGGAAATTCCCGATGGCGGCGGCGCCAGAGGGTGCAACCAATGGTTTATCGGAGAATATCAGCCCCCTAGAACCTGGTATTGCTCAGTTAGGCTTTTGGTGTGCTGAAGACTTGCACAAAGCTGAACGCCCCGAACAGGTTCTAATTGTACCAGTTGGGATTAAATATAGTTACGTTGATGCTCCTTGGGATGCGATCGCCAATCTTTTAACTGAATTGGAGGCTGCTAGTGGTTTACCTGTAAATCCACCAGAAAATGCTTCTATAGAGTCACTTTATCCCCGGTTGTTGACTTTAGCAGAACATTTACTTTTGCTAATGGAAGAATTTTACACACGGTTTTATCATCAAAAACTGCCACATCCCAACATTGTCAATGGGCAAATTCCAGATAGGAATGAAGCGTTAGCAGTGCGTTTACAAGCTTTGTTGAATGCGGCACTGTTAATATCAGAGCAGTATTTTGATTTGCAGTCAAAAGGTAATTTAAGTGACCGTTGTCGGCGGGTAGAACAAGCTGGTTGGAATTATATATTTAGAGAAGAATTTAAGGATGTAAAAGGAGTATCTGCTGTCGAAAGAGCTTTAGGCGATCGCGTTGCAGAAGAAGCGAATGCGCGGATGTGGCATATGCGTTTAGTAGAGAGTTTTGTGGCAGTTTCTGGTAATTATATTCGTGAAAATCCAACAGTAGAAAGGTTTGCTGAGACGACTTTAATTTTATGGCAGATGATTGCTAAAATAAAAGGCAATAAAACTGTGCAGCGTCCGCAGTTGAGTAAGCAAAAAGTCAAAATTACTGTGGGTGAACCCATATCTATTTCTGAGCGTTACCCAGCGTATAAGGAAAATCGTTTGGCTGCTAGACAAGCTGTTGCTGATGTGACAAATGATTTACAACACGCATTGGAAGGATTGATTTAATTCCTCAAGAGACTCGCACAAGTTAACCCGGTAACGGTGTAAAAGTTGTTCTGTTAATTCTCGTTATAGCACGTATACTCGCTATAATAAGTTTGACATAGAAATGGCAGGGCTATTTCGTTCTAGACATAAACCGCCTATAACTAAAGTTCATAGGCTTTTAGCTATAGTCCGTTAAAACGGACTATAA
>CAZZZY010000675.1:0-3914 GCA_964658545.1 uncultured Acetobacteraceae bacterium
ATTCCCAATTCCCAATTCCAATTCCAATTTAACGATAACTACCCTTCAATATCAGATTGGAGTCCAAAGTATAGAAGCCAATTTGGTTAGGAACCCTAGAGAATCTGCCTGTCCGATAGCCTCTAGATAACTCGTTCAGCACCTTATTTTTAATCTCTCTAAGTTGCTGAGAATCGAGTTCTCCATAAATTCCGGCGATGACTTCAGCAACGCTGAAAACTTTACCTGGATTTTCTTCAAACAGAGAGGTAAGGGCATCAATTAAGAATTGACCCTCAAAGCCCCTAAGCATCGGTACTGCTTTTGTCGGGGGTACGAAAGGCTTCTTATTTTTGTTTTTGATGTTCCTAGAAGCACCATTGCGGTTACTTGGAGCTACCAAACTTAAATCCAGAGTGTAACAACCTGGCTCATCGGGAATAGTTACCCAATAATTCCTTTCTCTACCTTGGGTGAGAGAAGATTGAACCCTACCCTTAACTACTTTGAATAGATTGGAATCTAACTCTCCATAAAGCGATCGCACGATAAAATCGATATGACAGACAGTGCCTATCTGCTCTTGCAATAGCTGTTTGATGGCTTCCATTCTAGAGATAGCGTGATCATACTGGGGTAGCATGGGGATTTCTGCCACCTTCGTTGAACTATCGTTGTTCTCTGGTGCGATCTTTAGAGGTTGACTCTCTTTTGTATCAACAGCAGCAGAAAAGGAATTATCGATCTCAACTTGATCTGAATCTGTGAGTTCTGACTGTAGAGACTCTACCAAGTTGATTTCGTCTATATCATCACGGGGTGATAAAAACCGCAGAGAGCCTTCTTGGGAAACATTTGAGATTTCATCAGCCGCCGTCAGTCTTGATATCTGCTTGTTGCCATCAGAAGAAGACCAGTTAGACAACAACGCTTCTACATGATCGAGCTGCGATCGCGCCTGCACAAAGAGGCGTTCATACTCTTCTGTGAGGCGAGCATAATACTCTCGTAATTCCAATAGTGGTGAGAGAAAGGTGCCCGGAGGTGGTTCTAATTGTCCATTTTGAGTCATAAGGCTTCAATCAATTTAAATCGATATCACTTTTGTAAGACATTGGTCTGGGTTTTGCTTTCTGAGATGTTGGTTGGGATTTCTTAGGCGCTTGGGGAGGGCGACATCTCTCACAATATAAGGGTCGAGGCCCGAAAGTCTCGCGTTTTGTCAGATCGTTACACTCTTTACAGACAAACTGGAAAACACGAGTATGAATCTGTCTTTTGTGCGCCCTGACAGTGTATTCCCTAACATCAATAAATTTACTTGCCATAATCAGGATTGTGAATTGCCGTCGGATCAATGTCCTATCAATATAGCTATTCAAGCAAATCAAAGGGCATCAGTGTGTGTTTATGTAGAAGTTTTATTTAACGGTACGCAAAAGTCCCCACTTTCAATGTGCTCATCAGGTGGGGATTGTGAGCAAGTGATGAAGAATGATCCAATATTGATTGAAAGCAATAGCAAATATTGGATGTATGATAGCAAAGCGTTAGCTCGGCACGAGCGTCGGAATCACCAAATTTTCTGGTAATATAGTTAAGTTTTGACCATCAATGCCATAAGCGAAAACCAAGTTAACAGGTATATGTTGCTAGATTTCCCAACTTTTGGAGACGCTGCGCTACCTCAACTTTGCTCGGCACAAGTCAGTACAAGTCGCTCAGGGTAAAAAATTTGGGTCTTGGGAATCAAGACTCCCGCCCTTGGAGGGAATGTCAGACCAATGCGAGTTTTGCCTTTTAACTTTTTACTTTTGCCTTGTTCGGTGATAGAGGTGTATTGATCGGCGAGGCTATTGCTGTATAAGAAAGAACCGCCTCCTGTTCCTCAGAAGGCGGCGATCATTGGGAATGGGAACGAGAATTGGTAGTAAAAAAATTCTTTCCCAGTCCCAATCTTTAGTGTTGAATTAACCGAGATTGACTTTGACAGCCCTGTGTCTTTCTGATTCAGCTTTCGGCAAGGTTAAGTGGAGAATACCATTTTTGTATTCAGCTTGCACTTTGTCATTTTTAATTTGGGAAGGCAATGGGATTACTCGCTGAAACTTACCATAACGGAACTCAGACCGAGTGACACCGTTTTTTTCAGTCCTGGTTTCAGTTTTACGCTCACCGCTAATCAAAATTGATTCGCGCGTTGCTTCTACATTTATATCTTTTGGTTCTAGACCAGGTACTTCTAGTCTCAAGTGAATCGCATCATCTGTTTCTTCTAGTTCAGCAGCCGGACTCAAAGTCAATCCAGGTGTCTCATTACCATTAGTAGTTGGTATCAATGTGTCAAACAAGCGATTCATTTGCCGCTGCAAGGTGTCAATTTCTCGCAATGGTTCTAAGCGTTCAATATCCAGA
This sequence comes from uncultured Acetobacteraceae bacterium, assembly GCA_964658545.1. Taxonomy (GTDB): domain Bacteria; phylum Cyanobacteriota; class Cyanobacteriia; order Cyanobacteriales; family Nostocaceae; genus Nostoc. The sequence goes on from CAZZZY010000675.1 coordinate 2,395, forward strand.
AATGGATTCCAACGAATCAGTGCCATAACTATCACCTCTAAGATGAACTATTTAGTCTTAGGAGGCTCAATCTCAAGCTTCTTAGCTTGCAAACAACTGATAAAATGTGTTTCTCAAGCAATCTTAAATTGCACAAAGCTCAATCTCAAGCTTCCTAGTTATTAAACTAAATCAATCTTCAAGTTGAGCAGGTTCGGTTTTATTGGAATGTGCGATCGCAATAACCGTACCTTTTGAAATGTTCATAAAAAATCAGGAGTAGCTTTTGCCGCTCTACTGCTGACTTGTAGCGGGCGGTTGAGGTTGTTGGCGTAAACGGCGTAAAGAGTCCCGCAGCTTGTTCTGGCTAGTGTTTTCTCTTCGCCGCCGCCGATTTGTGTTTATTTGTGGTTGTTGTGTTGACACTCTCCGCTCTAATTGGATGCAATACACTCTGACCTCACTTCCATTGAATCTTGCTCCCCAACCCTTGTAGCGTTGGGGCTGTTCTTGTTAGGTCTGGTATTTCATGCAATTGAGAACCGCTATAACTCATTACTGGAAGAAGTCCGGCTGAAAACAGGAGATAGGTAGGCAACCAAGACACCGATAAAAAAACCAGAGATATTGCGAACTAGAGGTAACCAGTCGCTTGTGCGTGTCACCACTGGCCCAATACCAAAGGCAATAAATAAGATTCCCCACAAAGGTGAGAAAATTAAAGCCCATTGCCAAGCAAAAACTTGTCCTTTCTCGCGGGGTTGAGCTGCAAATCCACAAATTACCCCACCAATCACCGAGGTAATCAAGGTGAGAATCCATTGTTCTCGCGGGAGTCCAGGGACAACATTGCAACCACCTTTGAGCAAACAGCCTTTAACCGATTCTAAAGCTTGCAGAATGGCTTGATCTTCGCCTTGTTCGCGGACAAAGTACAAGTTACCGAAGCGGGTTTGCAGTTCTATCCAGAATGTCCTGGGTAAAAGTTCATAAACAGCATCACCAACACTAAAACTGAGGATGTTACCGCCACGAGAATCGGCAACTAGTAGAATGCTTTTATCATCCAAACCCCAATATTTTATAACTGCCCGACCTGGGGTGCGGTCATACTGGGTCAATACTCGCAGTTTCCACCCCGTATCGGCTTCAAATTGCTCTAAATCTTTGACAAGCTTTTCTTCTTGCAGCACAGGCAGAGATTTAGCTAAGTCTACAACTGGGGTAAAGGTATTAGGGAGTAACTCAGGATTATCATAAGCCAGTGCTGGCTGAGAATGCATGACCCAAATTGACCCAATGAGAAAAAGTACTGTAATGGATACCAGAATCCGTCGCCAAAAACAAGATTGCATGGACGTTTTTATACAAATATCAACGGTAGAAGTGAACAAGTTGTTTTATAAGTACTAGAAAAATGATAGTTCTTTACACTTGTTTACTTTACTCTAATCTAAGGGATCAAAGCAAAGGGTTTTCGGGAATCGGGCATTGGGGAGGCAGTGCGGTCTTGGGGTTTCCCCAAGTGGAGCAACTGCCGT
>CAZZZY010000676.1:0-3913 GCA_964658545.1 uncultured Acetobacteraceae bacterium
TACGAATTACGAATTACGAATTAGTAATTATAGCTGATGGGTGATATCTGCATTTTTCTGAATATCAATGTAATATACATATGACTATAATTCTAACTAACGACGACGGTATTGATGCTCCTGGTATAAAAGCTCTCATCAAAGCTGTAAACGGCAAAAATGTGATTATCGCTGCTCCTGCTGATCATCAATCTGGCTGTGGACATCAAGTTACTACCACTCGCGCCATCAACCTCCAGCGACGTTCTGAAACTGAATATGCGATCGCAGGCACTCCCGCCGATTGTGTGAGAATTGCCATAACACAAATTAGCACAGATGTCAAATTCGTGCTGTCAGGTATCAACGCTGGAGGAAACTTGGGAGTCGATACCTACATTTCTGGCACAGTGGCTGCTGTGCGGGAAGCCGCAATGCATGGTATTCCCGGAATTGCCATTTCCCACTATCGCAAAGCCAAGCAGAATTTTGATTGGGATCTGGCCGCCAAATTGACAGCTGAAGTTTTAGCGGACTTACTCAAACGTCCCCTAGAACCGGGAAGTTTCTGGAATGTAAACCTACCGCATCTGCAACTAGGAGAACCTGAACCTGAAATGGTGTTTTGCCAAGCCTGTACCAAACCTTTACCCGTGAACTATCGAGTTGAAGGCGATGATTTTTATTATGTAGGCGAATATGGTAAACGCGATCGCACTCCTGGTAGCGATGTGGATATATGTTTTTCCGGCAATATCGCGGTAACTCAGTTAAGGATTTGACGATACCAATTGAAATAATTAATCTCAGTACAAACCTGAGATCACACCGTCAAAAGAGGCAGGGGAGCAGGGGGAGAGCTTGTAGGACTATTAATTTTGTGGCAATTGTTTGTGCGATCGCAATTGCTGATCCATTCACAATTTTTAAGGTTTTGAAATCTGGTAAAGTTTCAGTGGCGCTGAACACTAATTTCAAAAAAAGGAGAAAAATATGCAATTTCTCAAAATTGTTCTTGTTGCTCTCGTGTTGACGGTGAACCTGGTAATTGCTCAACCCTCCTGGGCAGCAAAGGATTTTACTAAGGGGGCTGACTATGCTGAGGTAACTCAGGAACTCAATCAACTTCTAACTGTAAAGGATACACCTGAGCAAGCTGGTTATACACCTGAGCAATTTCACCAGCGACTGACACAATTGCAGTCTCAGAAAAATGTCATAGAAACAGCTACAAAGCGGGCGCAGTGCCGCAATGAAACTGGAAAAACGTTAGCTGTCTATGCCAATAAACCAAAAAAATCTCCAACCCAACTTTACTTCCTGGGCGCAGGAACAATCACCGATGATGATTGGGATTGTGATGGCATTTACTTACCCGCAGGTTCTCAAGTGGTTCTAGGCCCGAACGTTCAACCAGAAGAACTGACTGAACCAATCGCCGTCAAATTTGTCGATGGTACACAGTCTATTGCTAGAACCAATCCAGCCACTGGTGTGATTGAATTGAATGTTGAACCTGCTAAAGTGTTCAAGGCGGGCGAGAGTAGCTGGTTGCTCCCCACTTTCTCTCAAGCAGATATCGATACCCAAATTCCTACACCACAACTCATTGACTAATCTCATTTAGATAATTCCAAGTCTCCCAATTTATTGGGGAATTTGTCAGGGTGGTTTCATACGAAAAAAGAAAAATACATAAGTCTTGATTTTTCGTTTTGTGGCATGGCTTTTCCCCCTCTCCAAACCTCTCTACCACAGGGGGAGAGGGTTTGAAACCCAGTTTTAGTTTTTCTCTGCTTGTATGAAACCATCCTGCTTTTTAAGGGTGATTTAGGGGGATATAAAAATATTTGATACATCATTATTACAGTTTTGCGGAAGTTTGCCTCTTGTTTGCAACTTGTCAGGTTAATTGAGATGGTAACTGGATTTATGCCAAGTTGTACTAGCAACTTTTAAAACATCCTCTAAAATAAAATCTTCAACCATTGAACAATCAACTTTTAATTAAGGAAAAATTACAAGCCAAGCTTGAGAAAATTCAAGTTAAGAGCGATGGCTCTCCCGTTACCGATTTGAAGCTAGACAAAACCTTAGCCGAAGAAATTGAAAAATTGACGACGGAACTAGAGAGCGTCAATCCCAATCTTAATCCTCTTCTCAACGCTACTTTTTTGCTAGAGGGAGCTTGGCAACTGCAATACTCTACTGCGAGAGAAATCCGTTCTTTAGTTTCTCTCCCATTGGGATTAAAACTGGGTAAAGTTTATCAAGTGATTGATGTTGCAAATAAATTGTTTTTCAATCTAGCTAAAGTTAAACATTCTCTGGGGCTAGTATCGGGATATGTTAAAGTGACAGCTAGTTTTGAGGCAGCCAAAGATGATTTAGAGCTTCTACCGAACAAACGCCTCAACGTTTATTTTGACAAACGCTACCTATCGATTGAGAAAATTGCTGGCATTAATACCCCTCAATTCAACCCATTTAAGGTTATTCCAGCTAATAACCCTACTAGTAGAACTGCCACACTAGACATTACTTACTTAGATGAAACCCTAAGAATTGGACGTGGAGGAGATGGAAGTTTATTCATTCTTAGTAAATCCAATGATTTACCTGACTTCACCTCCTCCATTTGAAATTGTTCGTCGCTATTTATGTGACTATAAAACTGACTCGTTCCTATGGCAACTGATACTTTTAACATTACGGACTGACAAATTAATAGGATGGTAGGTGAATTAGATACAACTCGCTTTTTCCTCGCTCTATAGATTGTTTTTGGGCATCTGGGATTTCTAGAATTTAAAATAGATAAAAGCACATTTTCTGGGAAGATTATAGTATTTATCTACAACAATTTGTTCTGAGGATATGCCACATTTATTGTAGATAATTACCCATCCTATGCTCCTTACTTGTATATTTTTTATGGATATTTGCAATATTGTCCTGTATTATGAAAGACCAGATGCTTCGTTTCATGAAGATAATCCCTAACTTTTGATTTGTTTAGATGTAGCTTCCATAAAGTCGAGAAAAACTTTTATGATCTGATGGATTCCCTCGCTACCTCCTGCAATCAAACCTCCTGTCAGCAATGCATCTACACAACGAAAAATAACTACTTGAATTGGATTATCTAAATCAAGAATTACAAGTGGCTCGATGGAGCGAATACCTATTGCACTTATTAAAAGACCAAATAAAAGGGATGTCCATAGAGCAATTATTCGTGTATCAGATTTATAGGCTGATCTTTGACGCTCTTTCTGATTTAAGTCATCAATTTGTGGCTTGAATATTTTTAATGGTTCTTGTTGGTTTTGTGTAAAATTCTGGATGATTTGCTGTTCTAAACTCATTCCTTCTGGCGGTAATCCACTGACTTGATTTGATTCGGAAGAGGGGAATTGTTTTTGTTGGACTTCCATAAGTTTTATCTTCTCAGATAGTAGAGCTTTTTGTTGATCAATGCTAATATCTAATTGTTCAGCAAATGGGCCTCGCCAAGTAGTGATAAAAACTTCTAAAGAACGCTCTAACAATAAAGAAATAAATAACTGTAATGTGAGTAACTGGATAATATCATTAATACCAAATGGTTTTAAAACAAATGGTTTAGATGATAACCAAGTTGACAAAGTTACTACTAAAAAACTAATAATGATTAACACAATAAATAGAGGAGATTCTGGAGAAAGCTTTTGCAACGTATTTATGCTCCTGTTTCGCGTCACAATATTTAACACAGCCTGGAGGTGAGAACTACACCTGCTGAGTAACTTAACAACGTTAATTTGATAGAACAGTAAATAATTTATGAGACTGTTGACCAGAAGAGGCAGGGCGGGAAAACAACGCTCTCACCAAGGTTTTAGGGGTGAGGGGTATAACCCATCGTAAATTGACGAGTCCGTTGAGTGTGGGG
>CAZZZY010000677.1:0-3906 GCA_964658545.1 uncultured Acetobacteraceae bacterium
CCCTACTAGCGTTGGGGGGTTTCAAAGCCTCTCGACCCTTGCCTAACGGCAGGCTAACGCCAACGGGGAGAGGAATGGAAGCGGGGTCTTTGGTATACTTTACGACTTTTCAAACATCCTCTTAAACATCTCTTTTTTCTCTAACTCTGTGCCCTCTGCGCCTCTGTGGTTCGTTCCTTTACCCTTCAAACTTCCCTTGACAGACCACTAGTACAGTAGTGGCTTTGTCCCACGGAAGTTTCTTACATAAAAATGCCCACTTGTATACTTTACCGTCTATAGTAGCATCTGTCTGAAGATATAAATAAAAATGTCTCTCTCAATACATTTTGATACTGAGTCATTTATTACTTAGGATAGATATTAGTATAAGTATCGAGTATTTGATGATAATTCTATAATCTTGAGCGATCGCTATTTAATGTTGGCAAAGAACTAAGAGCTTATGCTAGAACCACAATGTCATGAAACCATAACAAATACGAATAAATACACATAAATAAATCTTAAAGAAGTAACAATATATTTAAGTGGATTAATAAAACTTTTTTAAAGAATAATCTCAACTTAATACGGGCTTTTTTCTTGGTAAATACAGTTCTAGCAAGCAATTTCAGGCTTAGTTAGCAAGAGCCTTTTTCTATCAACTTGCCTTCAATACGTCAAGTTTGTTTAATGACTACAAGAAAATTGTTTAAAGCATACTTAACTATTTAATAATATTGTTTACATTGTATTATTATTAATGATAAAAATGGTTTAATTAAGTATTAATACGGATACACTTTTTAATTATTTTATTAAAGAATAATTGAAATAACCGAGTTTTCCACTAGCAATAAAGTAATTATAAAGACCATACATACTACCAAGTAATGGGATTTTTGCGTTAGAGAAAGCGTTGCAGTAGTTAGGCTTGTCCAAAAATTCAGAGTTTAAAATAAGGGTACTAAAGATGACCGATATACTTGCAGCAAATATAAAGCAAGAAACTGCCCAATTAGCATTAGTTGCAGAAAATTTCGACAGTTTTTGGGACAAAGAAATTAGACCATTATTCACAGATGAGTCTCTATCTTTTAGGGTGAAAACTCTTAAGGGAAACTATGTTAAGTACGTCAACTTGGATAATGGAGCTACAACCACTCCCTTTGCAACCCTGAAGCAGCATGTGGATGAGATGCTTGACACCTATGGCAGCGTGCATCGGGGTTCTGGACAAAAGTCCATCATCACTACACGAGAATATGACGCTAGCCGGAACATCATTCGGGAGTTTGTGGGGTCATCTTTAGACAACTATGTAATTTTTGCGAAGAATACAACAGAAGCAATTAATGGAGCAGCCACACTTTGGGCAAAAAAACCTGGGAAAATCTTAGTTTCTGATATTGAGCATTCATCTAACCTGCTGCCTTGGGTTACTAGAGACGAAGTTGTGCAGTACAGAACCCAGCCGGACGGAAGTGTAAGTGTCGCGGAAATTGAAGATATCTTCAAGGCACACCAAAATCTCCCCAAAGCCGAGCAAATTAAGTTAGTGACTATTACAGGTGCTTCGACAATTACAGGTTACAGACCCCCGATTTATGGAATCGCAGCATTAGCACATAGGTATGGTGCTAAGATTTTTGCCGATGTGTGTCAGTTAATTCAGCATGAACGAGTAGATATGCGGGCTGATGATGACCCATGTCATTTAGATTTTGTGGCTTTCTCTGGGCACAAGATGTATGCACCTTATGGAACCGGGGTTTTGCTGGGGCCAAAGGAATTTTTTGATAGTTCTTACCCTTATCAAATTGGCGGTGGGAACCTGCCTTATATCACCAGAAACCTAGAGATCAAGCGTTTTTATACAGAACGAGCCCATGACCCTGGAACACCAAACGCAATGGGGGCGATCGCCATTGCCAAGGCGATTGAAATTATTGAAGCACTGGGACGCGATCGCATTGCTCAGTATGAACATTCTCTAGTTGAATTCACATATACACGGCTTGGGCTGATTCCTGGAGTTCAACTACATATTCCAGGAGATAATTTAGCCCATGTTATTCCCTTTGATATTGATGGGTTTGATGGACGCTTAGTGGCAGAGATTCTGGCACAAGAATACGGCGTTGGGGTTCGGGCTGGAGCTTTTTGCACTTATGAATATATTCGCAAACTTAAGAATATTTCGGATCAGCAAGACTGGGAGATTGCTCAGGAAGTAGACAGGGGAATTACGCGCAACATTCCTAGTATTATCCGCGCCAGCTTTGCTGTATATAATACATTAGAAGACTGCGATCGCTTTATTGATGCGATCGCTCAAATAGCTAAAAACGGATTTGACCACTATTTGCCCAACTACACACAAAATGAGATCACTGGTGTTTGGACAGCGATAGAGAGCTAGCCTTATTGGGCATTGGGCATTGGGTATGGGGCATTGATTATTCTTCTTCTGCCCCTCTGCCCCTGTGCCCCTTTGCGAGTCGGAAAAGGACAGACTTGAACTTTAGCTTAAGGCAGGGAGAGGTTTGTCGAACTCACGTTAATTACGAATTACGAATTAGAAGGGGGTAATAACTTGAGTCATGAAAACCTATTTGACCAGGAGGATTATCTACAGGCACGGGTTGAACAATGCATTTGGCAAAAAAGCACCGATGCAGGTATTTCGCGCCAACGCTTTCTGAAAATACTAGCCACTATGGTTGGCGCAACAGCCATTGGGGGGTTAGCTAAACCTGCGTCTGCTGACAGTCAGGCAGCTGTTAAAAGCAAGGGCAGTAAAATACTTAAGCCATTGCCAGCAGGGTACATCTCTCATAGCAAAGGCACATTAGAGATGAACTGGGAAGCAATGTATGGGCGTGGTTATTTAGTGCCAAACGATTGGTTCTATGTTCACAACCGCAGTACACCTCCGACCTTTGACCCATCTACATGGCGTTTGCAAATTCATGGAACTGGCGTTTCTGCGCCTTGCGAGTTTACTTACGATGAAATCATCGCTATGCCATCCGTCTCAGTCACCTGTGCCATTGAGTGTGCTGCTAATGGTCGGCGCTTTTTTGAAGAGGCTTACAACACACCACTCTCTGGAACCCGGTGGAGGCTTGGGGCTATTGGTGTGGCTGAATGGACTGGTGTACCACTGAGCATATTATTAGAGCGGGCTGGATTGAAATCCACAGCCAAAGACGTACTCGTTGAGGGTGCAGATTCCGATTCACTGGACTCAAAGAGGACGAATAAATCCAAATTCAACAATGTAGTTCCGATTGCCAAAGCATTAGCAGATAACTCCCTCGTCGTCTATGCCATGAATGGAGAACCATTACCTCCAGATCATGGTCAGCCATGCCGTGCCTTATTCCCTGGTTGGGGAGGAAACGCCAACGTTAAATGGATTGAGCGGATTGAGGTTTCTGAAACACCGATATATACGCAGTGGGTAACGGAGCAAATGGTGCTGGTTGGTGCAGATTACCCAGCGATCGCACCATATAAAGGTAAGCTGATTACCTATCAAAATGTTAAGAGCGCTTTTGAGTTGGCTTGGCCCGCGACACTTTCGGCTCGAACCCACTTACTACGTGGACGTTCTTGGTCAGGGAAAGGAAAAATTGTCCGTGTGGAAGTCAGTCTAGATGGCGGTAGAACTTGGCAATTCGCACGACTGAGAGAACCAAATTTTCCATTTGCATGGACACGGTGGGATATTGAATGGAACCCAACTCCTGGCGAATATTTTCTTCAAGCTCGTGCTACTGACAATTTAGGTAACACACAACCGAGTACAGTTCCGTGGAATGATTTTGGATTACTCTACGGAGGCGTTGTTAGCCATCCGGTGACAATACGGGGATGAGGGAGTGGAGGCGGAGGGGTAGAGGGGGCTGAGGGGCAGGA
>CAZZZY010000678.1:0-3897 GCA_964658545.1 uncultured Acetobacteraceae bacterium
TGACCCGAAATCAATGATTAAGAATTTTTTCAACAAAAAGGCTCTTGGATGGAGACTCAAAGCTTAAGCAACAAGCAACAAGCCATAGTCTAGAAACCGACAGAGTTGCAGCATTTTTCCAAAGTCCTTGCCGCAGCTTCAGGCTTAACCTTTGGCGGTTGAGTAATACAGATATCGAATTAGTGCTAAATCGGGGATTGGCTCTGGTGTTGCTGGATGGCTTGGATATGGTATGAGTCCGTCCCTGACCGATCGCAATTGCGACAGAACCAAGGCCTCGGTTCTTGTATCCAGCGCCGAAAAGCAGTCGTCCAGCAGCAAGATGGGGGTCTGGCGAATCAGACCGCGGGCTAAACTGGTTCTTTGCTTCTGTCCGGCCGATAAAGTTACCCCACGCTCGCCAATCAATGTGGATAACCCTGCACTGAATTTGTTGATTGTTGCTTCAAGCTGGGCAGATCGGGCAGCCTGCCAGATTAACTCCAGCGATCGCTCCGGATTATCGAATGAAATGTTCTCCGAAATTGGTGCAGGTTCCGCTCTAATTTGGAAGCTGTGCCAGAACGTACTACCACCGCATCAATAAAATGTTGTGATTGAGTTCCTAAATATGTTCTTGGTCTAATTTTTGATTGCGATCGCCTTAAAGGGTGACAAGGTGGCTCAAGATGAGATGTGGCAATAATTTGAGAAAATAAAGTGGTAAAAAAAATCGGGGGAAATAGACCCCTAGTCGCAACTATAATTCATCTTCAAGAGAGTGTGCAGCAGTACTTTATTAGTGGCTGAGCTAACTATATAGCGATTTAAGAGTTTAATACACAAGCCATGTGATTCGGTTTAGCGAATGCCTTGCTAGGAGAAGAAAGTCTAACCGGGCTGCAAACCGAGAAATTTGGCAACCCAGATGGCATTGCTTTTGCTGCCAGGACACAGGACAAATTCAAGCTCATCTAGTCAGTCTGAAAATAATGACCCAATCCAAAGATGGCAACGGACAAGGAGAATATAACCCTGAAGTCGAGTTTGAATACTTGGCAGCAGATGTCTGGATTAAATCGGACTCTGAAGGAAACCGAGACGTTGCTTATACTGAAGATGTCTTAGAAGCATTGGAAGAAGATGATGAAGAGTCAGACTCTGAAGATGAAGAATAGCATCTAATTAACTTATGCCCCTAGCTTGTACCTGGGGGCTTTCCTCACCATCTCTTCTACTTAGAGTATAGCTTATGTCAACCACAAGCATTATTCATCCTCTGCATTTCCAAATTATTCAGAGAATTGGTACAACGTGGTATTTCAAATATGGAAGTGTTTTCTACAATCGCACTGATAAATCTTTACCCGAAAGTGACCGAGAAAGGTTATTTGGGATAACTAAAAATAAAATAGTAATTGAGTTGTTCCGCATCAATGGTGGTAATGCTGGTTATTACCTTGCCAATCTTCGAGATAAAAAGTATTACTACTGTGGTGATAACTGGGCTTCGGTCAAAGCTAAGTTACAGGAATTAGGGATTGGCAAAGATGAGCCAAATTATCAGTCTTAAGTGTAAGAAGAACTCGTGAGGAGGTGAATTTTTACTCAAGCGTAGGCGATCGCCATGCATCCTCTCTTGATTAGGTGGGGCGATCGCTTTTTTTCCTCTAAGAACGTGGCTCACTTGAGTGCATAGCTTTCTTGATTACTTGCTCTAAACTGGTGTCTGGCTTATCGCTGTTGTAGCAAATTAGGTGTGACTTGCCAAAGTACCCAGCATTCAGCAGGCTTGCAAATAGCCATTCCATCAGCGATCGCATCTGTTCTGGCTCAACGCCGCTACTGGCTTGCCCGTAGCTGTCAATTGTTGGCTGTGCTGGTTTGGGTTTAAGGAAATTCAAGATTTTCATGATGTTGCCCACATTCCGCAGATATTAAAGCGGACTTAATGCTCCCGACGCGTAGCGGCTTTTCGTCAAACATCGCAGGCGTGATGGGTGGGTCGCTTCACACCACACTTTCTTGATGTATAACCAAGCAATATAAATTATACAGATATCTCGTAAGCCTTCAGATTTATTCTTCAGGCATTGCTAGGTAAAACTAATGGTATTCAAACACTTTTCTCTAATGATGTTATAAGCTGTAGCTGCGTTGCAGGGGAGGCGAAACTCAATCAACGCCAGCCGCCATTTCTCCCCCTGCTCAAGAACAGCTTGCCTCAACCAAGAAATTCCAAAACCTACGCAGTATTGATATCTGTCCTTTCCGCCTAATGACGTAGGGATAATATGGTCTATTTCGACTAAATCATCTTCCCTAAAGTACAGTCCGCAGTGAGTACATTTACCATTTTGTTCTTTCAATTTGAATGTGACGATGATTCAAAACGTGTCTTGAAGCCGAAGCTTTACTCATGGATATCTTGCTTGGCGTGTAACCAGGTTTAGGCTCCCAGTAAGAGCGCCGTTCATTCCCGCTTTACGGATTGATGACTAGTCGCGTTGCCTTTGGGAAAGGGCTTTCACCTCAGCACTTGAGGGGTAGGATTCACACCTACATCGTTAATCAGTTATCTAGGCTTGAACCTAGCAGCTAATCCCCCAGAACCCTTATGGGGACTGCTTTCTAGCTAACGAATCGCACTGAAAAAACATTCCAGCGATCGCCCAAAATACAAGCGATCGCAATAGTATGGTTGATTTTCTTTCACTTGACTGTTGAGATAGCTAGAAGCTTTGGTTATTTTCAGGCACTAACGGTTCTCCTACCCAACCACCAATGACCTCTTCAAAAAACCCAGGCATCCAGCCCCTTTTTTGTGGTGTTTTTAGCTGAGTTGGTGTTTCTAGTGGTTGATAAATCACCATGATTTCAACTTCTTTATCTGTGATTCCCACTGGGATATCTAAATGTAAAACCCCATCTGCACCGACACGCTTTGTTAATTTAATACTGTGCATTACTATTTATCCTTTAGACATTGCTCTAGAATATCGACAATAAAAAATTAATCAAAAATAGAAATTACTTTAATACTAGATACCCTAAACATAGGCTTTGTTTTTTTCTCAGTTGTCACAAATTCCTCTGCACCAACTGACAACGCCGCAGCTACATGAAGCGCGTCCATAGCTGCTAAACCATACTGACAAGCAATGTTATAAGCATCTTGTATTACTTTTTCTATATCGTTAGCCCAGTAAGTGACGGCACTAAAGAATGATTCGTAAAATTCCGCTTCTGCTGTTTTTCGATTGTAAATTGCTTTAGGCATTACCTCCATTTTGATAAATTCGCTCGAAGCAAATTCGCGGCTTGAATCTGCTAAAATTTCCAAAGCTTTCTCTGAATCTTCTCCCACACCACGCGCCGCAGTTATTAGCACTCCAGAATCAATAAAAGTTATCTTCATGCGTCAGTTTCCTGTAATCCACCACGACGACTAGCAATTTCTTTTTCTATTTCATCTCGACTTAATAAAGGTTCGCCAGAAGCAACAATAAGAGAGCGAATTTGGCGTAAACGTTCTCCCAAGGGAGTTTTATTTACAGAGGTTTTCAAGCGAAGAAATTCAACAAAATCTAAAACTTCTTCCTGTTTGTCTTGTGGAAGGGAACGCCACTTGGTTAATAATTCTTGTTCTGCACTCATCTTTACTACCTACCTCTGATTACTGTGGGTTTGCTTTTATTCTAAAATGTTAGGGATAGTTACGCCAATGTCATTACATAGCGCCAATATTGAATGCCGAATTTGGGTGGAAGGTCAATGTCTTTATGGAAACCTATGCTCTCGTACATCCTTCTAGCTATAACCATCAATTCGCTTGTATGTACTCCTATCTTCGTGGCACCATCTGAGACGATACTCCTAGTTACCTTCAAGCGATCGCTGTAAGATACCTCTAAAACC
>CAZZZY010000679.1:0-3891 GCA_964658545.1 uncultured Acetobacteraceae bacterium
TTTTTACTTTTGCCTTGTTGTACTAGCTCACCATGTATACTGATAATACAAGCACATCAGATGCTTCAGTATATAAGGATTTTTCCATTACATACTGCCGAAACTCCCAAAATTTTGGAAAATAATAGAGTAAGTCGAGTATCACAAGACTCACTTGATTTCCTCATTTATTCTAGGAAAATATGACTCATTCTTTCCTTGAACGCCTGCGTAGTCCAGATAGCCCAGTCCTCGTCTTCGACGGGGCAATGGGAACCAACCTGCAAACCCAAAACCTCACTGCTGAAGACTTCGGCGGCCCACAGTATGAAGGTTGTAACGAATACTTAGTCCACACGAAACCCGAAGCTGTCGCTAAGGTTCACCGGGACTTTCTCGCTGCTGGTGCTGATGTCATTGAAACGGATACCTTTGGTAGTACGTCCCTAGTACTGGCAGAATATGACTTGGCAGACCAAGCCTATTACCTCAGCAAGACAGCCGCAGAATTAGCCAAGCGTGTGGCTGCGGAATTTTCCACACCAGAAAAACCCCGGTTTGTGGCAGGTTCCATCGGCCCTACAACTAAACTCCCTACCTTGGGACATATTGACTTTGACACCATGAAAGCTACTTTTGCCGAACAAGCAGAGGCGCTGTGGGATGGTGGTGTCGATTTATTTTTGGTGGAAACTTGCCAAGATGTGCTGCAAATTAAGGCGGCGCTGAATGCTATTGAAGAAGTGTTTGCCAAAAAAGGCGATCGCCGTCCGTTGATGGTGTCTGTGACAATGGAAAGCATGGGCACAATGTTGGTAGGTTCAGAAATCAGTGCCGTACTGACAATTCTGGAACCTTATCCAATTGATATTCTTGGTTTAAACTGTGCCACTGGCCCAGACTTGATGAAACCACATATCAAGTATCTGGCAGAACATTCACCTTTTATCGTTTCCTGTATTCCCAACGCGGGTTTACCTGAAAACGTCGGCGGTCAAGCGCACTACCGCCTGACACCGTTGGAATTACGGATGTCATTGATGCATTTTGTTGAAGATTTGGGTGTCCAAGTGATCGGGGGTTGCTGTGGGACGCGTCCAGAACACATTCAACAATTGGCAGAAGTCGCTAAAGACCTGAAGCCAAAAGTTAGACACCCAAGTTTAGAACCAGCAGCAGCATCAATTTATACTACTCAGCCATACGATCAAGATAATTCCTTCTTGATAGTCGGTGAACGTCTCAACGCCAGTGGTTCCAAGAAGTGCCGCGATTTGCTAAATGCCGAAGATTGGGATGGACTCGTTTCAATGGCGAGGGCGCAAGTCAAAGAAGGCGCACACATCCTTGATGTCAACGTCGATTATGTGGGACGCGACGGCGGGCGAGATATGCACGAATTAGTTTCGCGCATTGTCAATAATGTGACATTGCCTTTAATGCTTGACTCCACCGAATGGGAAAAGATGGAGGCGGGTTTAAAGGTTGCTGGTGGTAAGTGTTTGCTGAACTCCACCAACTACGAAGATGGGGAACCGCGCTTTTTGAAAGTGCTGGAGTTAGCGAAAAAATACGGTGCTGGCATAGTTATTGGTACTATCGATGAAGATGGGATGGCACGGACAGCAGACAAAAAATTTGCGATCGCCGAGCGTGCATACCGTCAAGCGGTAGAATATGGTATACCTGCCACCGAAATATTCTTTGATACCCTAGCGTTACCAATTTCCACCGGGATTGCAGAAGACCGAGAAAACGGTAAGGCGACAATTGAATCCATCCGGCGTATTCGTCAAGAATTGCCTGGATGTCACGTAATTTTGGGTGTTTCCAATATTTCCTTTGGTTTAAATCCAGCCTCGCGGATGGTGTTGAACTCAGTGTTTTTGCACGAGGCGACGACGGCGGGAATGGATGCAGCCATTGTCAGCGCTAACAAAATTTTACCGCTCTCGAAGATTGAAGAACGCCATCAAGAAATCTGTCGCCAGTTGATTTATGACGAACGGAAATTTGAGGGTAACGTCTGCGTTTACGATCCCTTGGGAGAGCTTACCACAGTATTTGCCGGGGTGACAACAAAACGCGATCGCTCCTTAGATGAAAGTCTCCCAATTCCCGAACGTCTCAAGCGTCACATCATTGACGGCGAACGCATTGGCTTAGAAGAACATCTCAAAAAAGCCTTAGAAGCATATCCCCCCTTAGAAATTATCAACACCTTTTTGCTAGATGGCATGAAAGTTGTCGGGGAATTATTCGGTTCTGGACAAATGCAACTACCCTTCGTCTTGCAATCTGCGGAAACTATGAAGGCGGCGGTGGCGTTTTTAGAACCGTTCATGGAAAAATCAGAATCAGGTAACAACGCCAAGGGAACCTTTATCATTGCCACAGTGAAAGGCGATGTCCACGACATTGGGAAAAACTTGGTAGATATCATCTTGTCCAACAACGGCTACAAGGTGATTAACCTGGGAATTAAACAGCCAGTGGAAAACATCATCAACGCTTACGAACAGCAAAAAGCTGATTGTATCGCCATGAGTGGTTTGCTGGTGAAATCCACCGCCTTCATGAAAGAGAATTTGGAGGTATTCAACGAAAAGGGAATTAGTGTCCCCGTGATTTTAGGTGGTGCGGCGCTAACTCCCAAGTTTGTGTATGAAGATTGCCAAAATACTTACAAGGGTAAAGTAGTTTATGGCAAAGATGCCTTTTCTGACTTGCACTTCATGGATAAATTAATGCCAGCAAAAGCTGCTGGTAACTGGGAAGATTTGCAAGGATTTTTGAACGAAGTTGAAACTGCTGAAGTTTCGACGAATGGTCATAAAGAATCAGTAACAACAACTGCTGAAAAAACAACATCTGCTGAATCAAAAGAAGTAGATACGAGACGTTCTGATGCCGTGGCGATAGACATTGAACGCCCGACACCGCCTTTCTGGGGAACGCAGTTATTGCAGCCTAGTGATATTCCCATCGAGGAAATATTCTGGCATTTAGATTTGCAAGCTTTGATTGCGGGACAGTGGCAATTCCGTAAACCAAAGGAACAATCTAAGGAGGAATATCAGACTTTCTTAGCTGAGAAAGTGTACCCAGTTTTAGAAACTTGGAAACAGCGGATTATTGAGGAGAATTTGTTGCATCCCCAGGTGATTTATGGGTATTTTCCTTGTCAGTCTGAAGGGAATTCTCTACATATATATGACTCAGAGAACCAATCACAGCAGGTTACAACTTTCGAGTTTCCCAGACAAAAATCCTTAAGGCGGCTGTGCATAGCAGATTTCTTTGCACCAAAGGCATCGGGAATTATAGATGTCTTCCCGATGCAAGCGGTGACTGTCGGAGAGATTGCAACCGAGTTCGCTCAAAAGCTGTTTGCCGATAACCAATACACCGATTACCTCTATTTCCACGGGATGGCGGTGCAGGTGGCGGAGGCTATAGCTGAGTGGACACACGCCAGAATTCGCCGAGAGTTAGGTTTTACTGCTGAAGAACCGGATAATATCCGGGATATACTAGCACAACGCTATCGTGGCTCACGGTATAGTTTTGGTTATCCCGCTTGTCCGAATATCCAAGACCAATACAAGCAACTGGAGTTATTGCAGACTGACAGGATTAAATTGTATATGGATGAAAGCGAACAACTTTATCCAGAACAGTCTACCACTGCAATTATTACTTACCACCCAGTAGCAAAATACTTTAGCGCCTAGAAACCTTCAATTCCCCTTTTCCCAACTTGGGAGAAGGTGATGACGACAAGCCCTTTCAAGGTGACTGGTAAAATCTCTTTTTCTCTCTGTGCCCTCCGCGCCTCTGCGGTTAAAAAATCTTTCATTTAACCGCAGAGGCACAGAGAAGCCAGTGCGCCCTTGCGGGTTCCCCGACTTG
>CAZZZY010000680.1:0-3889 GCA_964658545.1 uncultured Acetobacteraceae bacterium
CGGGCATTCTCCAAAGTGGAGCATTGATAGCGAAAAGTAGTTTACTATTTTTGATCGTACAAAATTGCGATCGCTTCACTGAAATCCCACACTTAATCCCCAAATAATGTACAAGGGGAATAGGGGGAAAATCTGTGCCTTCTGGCTTGGTGAACAAAAGACATAGCAAAATATACAAGCTTGCCACATAAGGATTTTTTGACTAGCAGCGTATCGATTAGGAGTGTGTGAAAAATGTACGACAAGATTACCCCCCCCGCAGCCGGAACAAAAATCACCTTCAAAAATGGTGAACCAATCGTACCGGACAATCCAATTATCCCCTTTATTCGCGGCGACGGCACAGGTATAGATATCTGGCCTGCTACCCAAAAAGTTCTCGATGCTGCTGTAGCCAAAGCATACAAGGGTCAGCGTCAAATTAGCTGGTTCAAGGTTTACGCTGGAGACGAAGCTTGTGATTTATATGGTACTTATCAGTATTTACCTCAAGACACACTCACGGCAATTGAAGAATATGGTGTCGCTATTAAAGGGCCTTTGACTACTCCCGTTGGGGGGGGAATTCGTTCTTTAAATGTAGCACTAAGGCAAATTTTTGACTTGTATGCCTGCGTGCGTCCTTGCCGTTACTATGCAGGTACGCCCTCTCCCCACAAAAATCCCGAAAAGCTGGATGTAATTGTTTATCGAGAAAATACGGAAGACATTTATTTAGGTATTGAGTGGCGACAAGGGAGCGAAATCGGCGATCGCTTAATTAAAATTATCAATGAAGAATTGATCCCCGCCACCCCAGAACATGGAAAAAAACGTATTCCTCTTGATTCTGGTATTGGCATCAAACCCATCAGCAAAACTGGTTCTCAGCGCCTAGTTAGACGTGCTATCAAACACGCCCTACTATTGCCCAAAGATAAGCAACAGGTGACTTTGGTGCATAAGGGCAACATCATGAAGTACACCGAAGGCGCTTTCCGCGATTGGGGTTATGAACTAGCAATCAGTGAATTTCGCCAAGAAACTGTCACTGAACGGGAATCTTGGATTTTGAGTAACAAGGAAAAAAATCCCAATATTTCCTTGGAAGAAAACGCCCGCCAGATTGATCCTGGGTTTGATAGTCTCACCGAAGAGAAGAAAGCGCAAATTGTCAAGGAAGTTGAAACTGTTCTTAACACAATTTGGGCAACCCACGGCGATGGCAAATGGAAAGAGAAAGTTTTGGTGAATGACCGGATTGCTGACAGTATTTTTCAACAAATCCAAACCAGACCGGACGAGTATTCGATTTTGGCGACGATGAACTTAAACGGCGATTACTTGTCTGATGCCGCCGCCGCCATTGTTGGGGGATTGGGAATGGGGCCAGGGGCAAATATTGGTGATTCTAGCGCCATATTTGAGGCTACCCACGGTACTGCACCTAAACACGCCGGCTTAGATCGGATTAATCCTGGTTCAGTGATTTTGTCTGGTGTGATGATGCTGGAGTTTCTGGGTTGGCAAGAAGCCGCAGACCTAATTAAGAAAGGTTTAAGCGATGCGATCGCAAATAGTCAAGTCACCTACGATTTGGCGCGGTTGCTAGAACCGCCAGTTGAACCCTTAAAATGTTCTGAATTTGCTGAGGCAATTATTCAACATTTTGGGTAATTAGTCGAATAAAAAGACCTCTCCCTGGTTTTACTACGTAAAACCTGTCCCTCTCCGAGTCGGAGAGGGAAAGACTTGAAATTTAGAGATAAAAGTATATTCGAGCTTGGAACGTGAAAATTTTTTAAGAAGTAGTTAGACACGAGTTGGTTTTGGGCTTACTAGATATACCAGTTAGTCGTGGTGTAATCGTGAGTGATCAAGAAAAATCCCCAGAACAAGACAATCCCTCCGACAAGAAAATGATTGGCCAGGGTCTTCTGTTTATATTCGTGCTGGTTCCGGCTATATTTGTTGTTTTTGGTTTTTTACTCAATGAGTTTGTGGCTAAAACGCCTCTGGTAAGGTCGTTTGATGATGCTGCTGAAAAATCACAGCGATTAGCCTGCGAAACTAAAGCTTCTTCTGAAAACAAATCATCAGAGGATTGTTACAAGTAGCGATGAAAAACGATGCGCCTTTCTTGACACCCAACCCTCAAGATTTTAAGCTCCGTATTGTTTGGAGTGTTGATGCATCTAGCAAAATGGTGGCCGAATTTTCAAGCTGTAAGTGGCTTCCTCGAATTGGTGAAACTTTGGTTTTACCAATAGATGAGACACGTAAACCTAGTTCTTGGCGCAAATTTAAGGTGTTTGATGTTGTCTATGATTTTCAAAATCAGTCCACTAAGGTTTTGTGTAGCCCTATAAAAATCCCGACTCCACTCAATGCAAAAACACTAATCCAGAACCTCGAAGACAAGAAAGATAAATGGGATGTCTGGGAAAATGCGATCGCAGTAAGTGAGACAACAGAGAAATCTGAGGCTTTAGAGCGTCAGGCTCGCCTAGCACACGAACTTTCTCACATGGATGAGAAAGATGTAGATGAGGAACTAGAAAGGCTGAGAAGAAAAGTTCTGGATTAGTTTAAGACAGGGAGAAGTTCACTTCTAGTAGTTCGTCAAGCTAGTTTTGATTGAGAGTTTGTAGTAAGCACTTTAGTGCTTAGAAGATCAGGACTAAAGTCCTGACTACGAACTTATTTAAACATCAATTACACTAATTGCTTTAGCTGTGATTTCGCTAATTCATGAGGTGCGATCGCTCCATTTTCTGTAATGATGGCTGTAATCAACTCAGCCGGAGTCACATCAAAAGCTGGGTTGTAAAAATCTACACCTTCAGGTGTGAGAATAGTATCACCAACTTGATAGATTTCTGTTGGATCGCGCTCCTCAATGGGAATTTTGCTGCCATCGGCTAATTCAAAATCGACGGTGGAAAGGGGCGCAGCCACAAAGAAGGGGATATTATGAGCAATAGCAGCGATCGCTACACTATATGTACCAATTTTATTGGCAGTGTCACCATTAGCAGCAATTCGATCAGCACCCACAACTACAGCATGAATCAAACCCTGTTTCATACAATGGGCTGCCATATTATCAGTAATTAATGTCACTGGAATACCTTCTTGCACACATTCCCAAGTGGTGAGTTTTGCACCTTGCAAACGGGGACGGGTTTCGTCGGCAAATAAACGTTGTAAACGTCCTTCTCTCCAAGCGGAACGCACAACACCTAAAGCAGTGCCATAACCAGCCGTAGCTAGCGCCCCAGCGTTGCAGTGGGTAAGCAGCGTTAGCTTTTCTGGGGTAGTGGGCAAAACTGCCAAACCATTGTCGCCGATCGCTTGACAGGTTTGCAAATCTTCAATGTTGATTGCTTGGGCTGTTTGGAAAAGGGTTTGCTTAATGTCTTCTACAGTTCCCAAGGTTTCGTAGGCAACTTTCATTATTCGGCTAATTGCCCAAAATAAATTTACCGCCGTCGGACGAGTAGAACGCAACAATTGGGCGACTTTATCTAAGTTTTGCAAAAATTCGTGGCGATCGCTAGTTTCAATTTCCCTTGCACCAAGATACATTCCATAAGCCGCAGCCACACCAATTGCAGGCGCACCTCGCACAATCATAGTTTTAATCGCCCGTGCCATATCTTCGCTGCGGTGGATTTCCACAAATGTATATTCGTTGGGTAAGCGCGTTTGATCAATTAGTGACACCGAGTCATTGTGCCAAATAACGGGATAAACTTGGTTTGTGGAAAGTGTCATAGAAAGAAGCCTGACTAAATCCCCTAAAATACCATAAAAAAGTATAATATCAAAATTTTATCAAAATGCTAACAAGTCTTTAACAAACTTTGGGGGTTTAAGTCCTAGCCTTTGAAGGGCAGCGCGTTTTGAT
>CAZZZY010000681.1:0-3887 GCA_964658545.1 uncultured Acetobacteraceae bacterium
GTAGGATGTCTAGCGATTTTAAATGGTTGGCTTATTTCCGCCGTGACGTACTAGCCTTTAACCCAGAATCGGTAAGGTAATGACAAATTCAGTTCCTTCACCGAGTGTAGAATTCACCTTGAGCGAGCCGTTGTGTTTTTCCACTACAATTTGACGAGCGATCGCTAATCCCAATCCTGTACCTTGACCAACGGCTTTAGTGGTAAATAAATGGTCAAATATTTTTTGTTTGACTGATGAACTCATGCCAATACCGTTATCAGCAATGGCAATTTGTACTTGATTATCTAACACGGAAGTTGTCATTGTAATTAGATTGGAATTGGCTTTAATTTCCTCAAAACTGCGTTGATGACTAGATTCATTTAATGCATCAATAGCGTTTGCTAGAATATTCATAAATACCTGATTTAATTGACCAGGAAAACATTCAATTTGAGGTAAATCCCCATAGTTAGTGACAACTTCAATCGCCGGACGTTGTTCATTCGCCTTGAGCCGATGTTTGAGAATGAGAATGGTGCTATCAATGCCAGAGTGAATGTTAAATGGCACTTTGTAGTCTTGATCGGCACGAGAGAAAGTACGTAAACTGGTGCTGATGTTTTTCAGCCTGTCGCACGCCATCGACATGGAATCAATCATCTTCGGCAAGTCTGATAAGCTATAATCCAAGTCGATTGATTCAGCATGGTCTGTAATTTCATCGGCTGGATTTGGTAGATTTTCTTGATAGAGTTTCAAGTGTTCAACAAGATCAGCTAGGGTGGGTTTAGCAAGTTTTAGACTGGCAGTAATAAAACCGAGGGGATTATTCATTTCGTGAGCTACACCTGCGACTAAATTACCCAAAGCTGACATTTTTTCACTTTGAACAATTTGTAATTGGGCATTTTGCAGTTCTTGCTCTGCCCGTTTGCGTTCGCTAATATCCAAGAATAATCCATCCCAAACCACTGAGCCATCAGCACGCTGTTCAGTTCGTGATTCTCCGTGAATCCACTTAATAATTCCTGATGGGGTGACAATTCGCCCTGACCACTCCCAAAAAGATCGGGTTTGAATGGCGTGAGTTTGGGACTGTAGAAAACTTGCGATGTCGTCTGGATGCACCATATTGTCGAGAAACTGCCAATTGGACATAGCTTGCTCTGGGGTAATTTCCAGCAAGCTGTAACAGTCGGCACTAATGTAGCTCAGAGATATTACTCCCTCAGAAGTCATGCGGTATTGATAAACTACGCCAGGCACATTGTCTACTAGATTGTGGAAGCGAGACTGAACCACACTCAACTCATTCAGCGATTGTTTTAGCTGTTGGGCATTTTCTAGCGATAGTTCATAAAGTTGGGCATTTTGTAGGGAAATCGCTGCTTGAGCGCAGAGTAAATTCAGCAGTTCGACGCGATCGCTCGTGAACGCCCCCGTCGCTAAATTATTCTCCAGATATAAAATGCCTAGCAACTTACCTTGATGTAGAATCGGGCTGCACAAGATACTCTTGGGCTGCTGACGCATGATATAGGGGTCATTGACTAAGGTCGGATCAGCACTCGCATCAAGCAGCACAACAGTCTGCCTATTATGCTTCACTTTGTAAATTAGTCTGTGGGGAATATCCTGACTGTCTTCAACCGGAAGGCGCTGCAACACCACTGGCTCGGACCCCTCCATAATTGACCCTTCGATCAGCAGATGCTCGGATCGCAACAGCATTAACACGCATTTGTCAGCCCCCGCATTTTCGATGACGAGAGAAAGCAACGATGAAACCAGTTTTTCCAGTTCGATTTCGCCAGAAATAGTTTGAGAGGCTTTGAGAATAGCGGCTAAATCGAGAGAATCGCTGACGCTGCTGGAGGAAGAACTGGTAGAGATGACTGTTCCGGTGGCGAAAACGGTTTCGTTCACCGAGAGAGCAGTGCGAGTTTGTTGGAGGATAAAAGCCAGCAGTTGGGGATAGCGTCTTTCCAGGTCGGCGACTTTGGCTTTTGCACCCCACCGAGCATAGCCATAGTAGGCTTCAATCATGTAGTCCCCAGCGATGCGCTGTCTGCCCCAGTCGAGGTAGAATTTAGCTGCGAGTTCATTGGCAAGCGCTTCTTCTTGAATATATTCGTTGGCTTTAGCCCCAGATATCGCCAAGTCGTAAAAGTCAATGGCTTCGGCTTTTTGTCCTAAGACTCGACATTTTTCGGCTGCTACTAAATCAACCTTATGCTGGTGATTCATGGGGGCATAGTGCGCCCAGTGCTGTAACTGGGTTTGGTTTTGTGCCACCCGCTCTAATGCTTGTGATACCTCAGATGAGGGTTGACTCAACTGTGCTATGGCAATCAAAGAATCATAGAAATAAAATGCCGGTTCGCCGACTATTCCCGCAGCAGTCATTAAATAGTTTCTGCCCTCAACTGCATGGTTGTTAGCTTGCTCAACTTCCCCAAATAAAAAGCAAAGGGTCAGCTTATACAAATAGAATAAATACAACCCAAATCGGTCATTGGCAGACCTCAGCAGGGGCAGAAATTCCGTCTCTTGGAGGGCTGGCCCAGACAAAATGGTGGGATGCTCTGCAAAACCCAGTAAATTTAAAACAGATTGCCAACAAAGCCGGCAGTAATTGGCTGTTGTCAATTGGTTAACTTGCACCAAACCATTGTAGTAGGTGCGCGTATCCTGCTCCAAAGTGGTAAGGGGCTGACCGCACCAAAAAGAATGCAGACAGAAAAAGTGGCCACTATGTCCAGTAATTAACAGGTTTCCGACTTCTTGGGAAGTCCCATAGCTCTCCCTCAAAAGTGATAAAGTTTCTTTGATGTCAGCTTTGCGATGTCGGATATACCCTGCCCGCATAAGTAATACTTCAGGTTTAGTTGCTTTAGCATCGAGTTTTAAGACAACATTCAATGCCAACTGACTAAACTGTGTTGCTAAATCTACATCTTGCAAGAGATTACAGACAATGATGCTATAGCAAATATAGTTGTAAGCTGAAATAGCTATGTTTCCGTACTGCAAAGACAATTTGACTGATAAGGAAGTCAGTAATGGGAACAAGGGAGAGCCAGAGAGGTAAGCTGCTGGTATGATACTGCTAGCCATCTGGATAATTGCAAGTTTGTTTGCATCACTCATCATCGGGAGGTGAACAAAATCTTCAATTTCCCTATCTCCAATCAGTTCGCTAATCTCTTGGATTGACTGTTGAATATCGGTCAGCGTGGGTGTTTCTGGAAAGGTGACACCCAACTGTTGCAGGATCTGGATACCGATGGCAATGGATTCGGTCAGTTGATTCTGGGAGGTCTTTGCTTGAATTCTAATGCAGTAAACATTGAGCTTCTCCAGTAAAGAGTGTGCCTGGGCGATGACTGTCTCAATCAACTGTTCCATCGCCTCAAAGTCACCACATAGCATGGCCAATTCCGCCGCATCGTTATGGAATGATAGAGTCATCTCATATTGTTGCTGCCAAGCTTTTTCTCCCAGGATTGATAATCCAATTCTGGCATATTCACGCCCTGCTTGATAGGCGGTGGCACTTTTGGCTTGGCGACAGGCGGTGATGTTGAGTTGTGCTAGTTCATCTCGTTCTGTTTGTTGGGTAATTAAAGCAGTTCCGTAATTTAATTGATTGACTATTTCAAAAATCCGGTCAACTCTAGCCTCTGGGGAAATCTGTTGTAAAAGTAGTTGTCCAATTTGGTAATGAGTCGTCTGTTTTTGGTCGTGGGGAATCAGAGAATAGGCAGCTTGTTGGACGCGATCGTGTAAGAATTTGTATGTAACAGTCTCAATATTTTCCGGTGTACGTGCAAGATTATCTTGCCCAACATAAAACTTATAAATATCACCAATAGGTAAAATTAATCCCTCTTGTAATGCTT
>CAZZZY010000682.1:0-3867 GCA_964658545.1 uncultured Acetobacteraceae bacterium
CGCCAACTACAAGCGACTAAAGTTCAGTTTAACCAGAAAATGTAACGGTATTGTAACGGTGGCTTCAGCTGCCGTTTTTTATTGACGTTGCAAAAGTTTACATTTAGAATAGAAAGCGGCAAAATCCGATAAGTATTTATTCTTATCTATCCTGGAAAATTGACATTCGATGAGCATATATTCTTATGAAGAAGCAAAAACTTAATCTTTTAGACTTCAAGAAAGATTACAAAAGTACGAATTCCTTAATATAATGTAACTAAAAGCGATAAGGCAAATTGATTGTCAGAAGTGATGAATGCTATTGAATTTCCCTGGCTAACAGCCATAATCCTCTTACCCTTGGTGGCTGCCTTAGCCATCCCCCTAATCCCAGACAAAGAAGGTAGAACTGTGCGGTGGTATGGTCTGGGAGTTGCGATCGCCGACTTTGCACTGATGATTTGTGCCTTTTGGTATAAATACGACTTTCAGAGTTCAACACTCCAACTTGTAGAAAACTATCCTTGGATACCGCAGTTAGGTTTGCATTGGGCTGTGGGGGTTGATGGTTTATCGATGCCCTTACTGCTTCTAACAGGCTTAATAAATACCCTTGCAATCTTCGCGGCTTGGAAAGTTACCACCAAGCCGCGATTATTTTATGGTTTGATGCTAGCGATGTACAGCGCCCAACTTGGCGTATTCGTCGCCCAGGATTTGCTGTTGTTCTTCCTAATGTGGGAAATCGAGTTAGTGCCGGTTTACCTACTGATTTCCATCTGGGGAGGACAAAACCGCCGTTATGCCGCTACTAAGTTCATTCTTTACACCGCCGCCGCATCAATATTTATCTTGATTGCTGGTTTTGCAATGGCATTCTCTGGAGATACCGTCACCTTCGATATGGCGACTCTGGGAATGAAAGAATACCCCAAAACCTTAGAATTGTTGGTTTACGCAGGTTTCTTGATTGCCTTCGGTGTGAAGTTACCGATTTTTCCCTTGCACACTTGGCTACCTGATGCCCACGGTGAAGCATCAGCACCCGGTTCGATGATTTTGGCTGGCGTGTTGTTAAAAATGGGTGGTTATGCCCTCATCCGCTTCAATGTGGAAATGTTACCCAATGCCCATGTGACTTTTGCCCCAGTCCTGGCAATTTTGGGTGTAGTTAACATTGTCTACGGTGCTTGCTGCGCCTTCGCTCAAACTAATCTCAAACGGCGCTTGGCTTACTCTTCAATTGCCCACATGGGATTTGTGCTGATTGGAATTGCCTCCTACACAGAACTGGGCATCAGCGGTGCAGTGCTACAGATGGTTTCCCACGGATTGATTGCTGCTAGCTTGTTCTTCCTCTCTGGCGTGACTTACGATCGCACTCACACCTTGATGATGGATAAAATGGGCGGAATGGCCAAGGTAATGCCCAAAACCTTTGCTCTGTTTACCATTGGTTCAATGGCTTCTCTTGCTTTACCCGGAATGAGTGGTTTTGTCGGTGAGTTGATGGTGTTTCTCGGTATCGCCAGCAGTGATGTTTACAGTTCCAGTTTCAAAATTGTAGTTGTGCTGTTGTCAGCAGTTGGCGTGATTTTGACACCGATTTATTTACTGTCGATGCTACGTCAAGTATTCTACGGCGACCAAAATGAAGAGTTACATTTGGATGCTGTAATATCTGATGTCAAACCCCGCGAAATATTTATTACCGCTTGTTTGCTGCTGCCAATCATCGGAATTGGTTTCTATCCCAAATTAGCAACGCAGACTTATGATGTGAAGGCAGTAGAATTAGCTGCCCATGCTCGTCAAGTTTTACCAGTTGTTGCTCATCAGCAACCATCAAGTCTGTACTCGCGGATATTCTCTGCACCAACATTGGCTAATTCTCAAGTTGAAAGTTCGATTAATATTTCTGAGTAAATTAACTTCCCATTAAGGGGCTGCAAGTAAATTCTAAATATTCAGGGGAATAAAGGGGTGGTTTTATAACCACCCCTAAACTTTTATTTTAGAGATATCGTGAAGACAGGTAAAATCTCCAAAAAGCGATTATGACCACCAACTTACCTGTAGCCACAGAAATTATACCAATGGTCTTGCAATTGCAACCTGTGATCGCACTAACCGAAGATCAGTTTTATGAGTTTTGTCAGCTAAACCGCGACTTTCGCATCGAACGTAATGCTGTGGGAGAATTAGTGATTATGCCCCCTACTGGTTCCGAAACTGATGAACGCAATTTTAACTTAGTTGGGCAGTTGTGGGTGTGGACAAAGCAAGATGGTACAGGTGTAGGATTTGGTTCCAGTGGTGGGTTTACTTTGCCTAATGGTGCAGTGCGTTCTCCCGATGCAGCGTGGATAAAACGCGATCGCTGGGAAGCAATACCAGTGGAACTGCGAAAAAAATTTGCACCGATTTGTCCTGAGTTTGTGATTGAATTGCGTTCTGAGAGCGATCGCCTACAAGTTTTGCAAGACAAGATGCAAGAGTATATAGATAATGGGACGCAACTTGGTTGGTTAATTGATAGAAAACAACGCCAAGTTTTTCTTTATCGTCCTAATACTACGGTTAAAGTATTAGATAACCCTAAAATCCTTTGCGGTGAACCCTTACTATCTGGTTTTGTTTTGGATTTAAGTCAGGTTTGGTAGTTCACATCTTAGAGGATGTTTGAAACGTTTTGGCGAATATAATTCGCTACTACACTAGCATTGTCCACCTGCGTGGAAAGAATGAAAAATCAAGGGTTTATGAAACCAATTCGCAATTCGCAATGACGCTCGTTCGCGTAGCGTCTCCCCTTGGGAGAAGACTCGCTAACGCTACGCTAACGCAATTAAATCAAGTCACCCACAAGGGGTGGGGTTTCTACCTGCCTTGGGATACAAGGACTGTTTCTCTACGAGACGCTACCGCGAACGCGCCACTTGCGGGCGAAAGCGCGTAGCGGGACGAAGTACGGTTTTAAACCTTTACTTTTTTGATAAACTACGGAGGTGGGTAAAGTCTCGTATAGCCAAGCCAGTACGGTCTTCTCACATTGGGAGAGGCTAGCGCCAACTCTTGGAGACGCTCCGCTTTGGCGGAAGCCTCTCCAAGAGTTGGGGGTTTCCCCCATGAGCAACTGGCGCGCGACTTTTAGTCGCCCAGGCGAGTAACAATTTAGACTTTTCAAACATCCTCCTACACCAGACGATTAAAATTAGTGCAAGAGAGATTTCGTATCCACAGACAAAATTAAATATATGAATACAATACCCTCTAAAAGTGAAAGACATGAAATACTCAAGTGGTTGAATCGTAACCGCCGGATGTTATTAGATTTGTATAAAAATCAATATATTGCTTACAATGCAAATGGGATAATTGCTCAGAGCGAAAACTTACGCGAAGTTTTAGAATTAGCTAATGCTGCAAAACAGCCTTTTTTAATTTATCTAGTTCCCCATCACACTGCTTCTGTAGAAATTTTACCAATTCGCTTCCGCACCATTGCTCGTCATGATTGGCAACCAAATTATAGCGTTATTTTAAAACACAGAGATATAGAATCTAATACAACAATGTTAGTAGATTCTGGTGCTGAATTAAGTTTAATTTCATTAAAAGTTGGTCAAGATTTAGGCTATGCTTTGGCTGATTCAGAATCAACTTTGTTGGCAGAAACTATAGGTGGCAGAGTTGAGTACGTTTTACGTAATGTCGAAATGACAATTGATGAACACAATTTTATTACTCCTGT
Organism: uncultured Acetobacteraceae bacterium; assembly: GCA_964658545.1. Taxonomy (GTDB): domain Bacteria; phylum Cyanobacteriota; class Cyanobacteriia; order Cyanobacteriales; family Nostocaceae; genus Nostoc. The sequence continues at coordinate 3,737 of CAZZZY010000682.1, forward strand.
AGCATGGTTACAAACCAACACAGGCGGAGAACAATTGCTTTTAGGGCGAGAAGTTGTATTTGATAAATTTAATATTGAATTTAGGCAAGCTGAGGAGCAAATTGTTTTTACATGGCGTGAAGATTTGAAGT
>CAZZZY010000683.1:0-3855 GCA_964658545.1 uncultured Acetobacteraceae bacterium
CAGACAGTTTATGACTGCAATCGCTGTTTGAGCCTAGAATCCCCCGAATTTAGCGAAGCGCAGCGTCTCGTAGAGAAGCGCATTCGGGGGAGTATGTCAAATAACCTGATTTGTACATCTCATTGAGGGTAGCTTCCACTTCCGCAAAGCTAGCTCCCGTCAACTTCACGCCTTGAGTGACAGTTAAAATACCACCATTGCTTTCTGCCCCTTCAATCAGTTTCATCACCAGTTGGTTTCCTGTTGGGCGGTGGACTTGGGAGGCAACCACTGCTTGATTTAAAGGCACACCAAAGGGAGATACACCCGCCTTTAATCTCAGGTTGTTTTCGTATTCGTCAACTATGCCGGGGATGAGAAGCAAATCCACAGCCTGTCCTATATAGAACAAACCAAAAGTAAACAGCCACAACAAACCCGTCCCTATTTTGCCGTTATATAAACAGTGCAGCCCTCCCACCCCGAAAAATCCGACTACACACAAAATGTAAGAGACAAGAAGTCGGTCTTTATGCTGATTGTTTTCAAGATTCATCTTGTTTTCAACCTTTTGGATTTGCTCTTGTTGTCTAAGATATATCTCCCATATTGATTGTAGTAACAACCATAGAAAATTACTGAGATAGTAGTGATTTCAGAATACACAGAGAACCGTGCTACTCAATTTGATTAAAACAGTGCTGATCGCTGAACTATATTTTTTATAGCACTTCTCGGTTGAGTCCAAATACAGATATAACCCCCAGCCCCTTCCTGACCAAAGGGAAGAGGGGTAAGATTCAGAGCCTCTGTGCTAAAAGGAGAGGGGTCAAAGTGTATTGCATACAAACGAGCGTAGACGCAAAGCGGCTTGTCGTAAAACATCGCTATATTTGACTACCAATCCGCGATTTTTGATTCCGCAAACATTGAATGATTGTTGCAACTCTTAATGTTTTGCTTACAAATTTCTAACCCGCACCTTGGTAGACTAAACTTTATACAATTGGATTATTGTGGGCTGTTGCGCCTTGCCAGAGCTTAAACATTGGCTTTCTGGTCTACTTAAGATAATAAAGACGAAAGAGCAATCAAGACATGGTAGATTCCCTCAAAAAACCAGGCTTTGAAGAAATCCGGCCAGGGATTAAAGTCCCGGCAAAAGAAACCCTGTTAACACCTCGGTTTTATACTACCGATTTTGATGAAATGGCGCGGATGGATATCTCCGTCAATGAAGACGAGTTACAAGCCATTCTCGAAGAGTTCCGCACTGACTATAACCGCCATCACTTTGTTCGGGATGCCGAGTTTGAACAATCCTGGGATCATATTGACGGTGAAACTCGCAGGTTGTTCGTTGAGTTTCTAGAACGTTCCTGTACGGCAGAGTTTTCTGGCTTTTTGCTGTATAAAGAACTTGGTCGTCGCTTGAAAGGCAAAAGCCCCGTCTTGGCAGAGTGCTTTAACCTGATGTCACGGGATGAAGCGCGTCACGCTGGCTTTCTGAACAAAGCTATGTCGGACTTTAATCTGTCTCTAGATTTAGGGTTTTTGACTAAGAGCCGCAATTATACCTTCTTTAAGCCAAAATTCATCTTCTACGCCACTTATCTTTCTGAAAAAATTGGTTATTGGCGCTACATCACCATTTATCGCCATTTAGAGGCGCATCCCGAAGACCGGATTTATCCAATCTTCCGGTTCTTTGAAAACTGGTGTCAAGATGAAAACCGTCATGGCGATTTCTTCGATGCAATCATGAAGTCTCAGCCACAAATGTTGAATGATTGGAAAGCACGGCTGTGGAGTCGGTTCTTTCTGTTGTCGGTGTTTGCGACAATGTATCTCAATGACATCCAACGCAAGGACTTTTATGCGACCCTGGGATTGGATGCACGAGAATACGATATCCATGTAATTCAGAAGACTAACGAAAACGCAGGTAGGGTGTTCCCTCTGATGCTGGATGTAGAGAATCCAGAGTTTTATCAGCGCTTGGATACTTGTATAAGCAATAATGAGAAGCTGAGTGCGATCGCTAACTCCAGCATTCCCAAATTCCTGCAATTCTTCCAGAAACTACCGCTTTACATCTCCAATGGCTGGCAGTTATTGCGGCTGTACCTGATGAAACCTATTGATACCGTTTCTGCTCAAGGGGCAGTTCGTTAAGTTATAACAGGTTTGCGAAAGCTTTAGTGGTTCTGTTGATTGCAGAACCGCTTTTTTTTATTTTACTTATAAACATAAGAAGTGCTATTTGTCAATAAGTCTAAGGAGTTAAATTGGGTACAGTTCAAGAAACTTTTAGTTGAAAGGAAGAGGTAAAAACAAGTATTTTCCTTGGTAGGCAAAAATCGAAAATGAACAGGTGGTGGAAAGTCGAGCGATCGCTCCATCTTCAAGCCAAAATGTGATAACTGTTAAGTTGTAGATTTCAGCACAAAAGGGGAGGAAATTTATGGGGTATGAATTCAAAGCGATGCCTCCAGCGGGCTACGCCTACGCTGAACTTTACAAAAATGCCCTCCTCAACGACGTACTCCCATTTTGGGAAAAACACTCCCTCGACTGGGAACAAGGCGGCTATTTCACCTGCCTCGATCGCCAAGGACAAGTTTATGACACAGACAAATTCATCTGGCTGCAAAATCGCCAGGTGTGGACTTTTTCTATGCTTTACAACCAGCTAGAAAAACGCGATAACTGGTTGAAAATTGCCAGCAATGGTGCTAAATTTCTCGCCCAACACGGCAGAGATAGTGATGGTAACTGGTATTTTGCCCTCACCCGTGAAGGAAAGCCATTGGTTCAACCTTACAATATCTTTTCTGATTGCTTTGCAGCGATGGCATTTAGTCAATATGCACTCGCTGGCGGCGAAGAATGGGCAAAGGATGCGGCAATGGAGGCTTACAACAATGTATTACGCCGCAAAGATAACCCGAAAGGCAAATATAATAAAACCTATCCCAGTACACGCCCCATGAAATCATTGGCTGTACCGATGATTTTAGCCAACCTGACTCTAGAAATGGAATGGTTGCTACCAAAAGAAACACTAGAGAATGTCCTAGCTGAGACAGTCCGCGAAGTGATGACCGATTTTCTCGACCAAGAACGGGGACTAATGTACGAAAACATTGCCCCTGACGGTTCCCACATAGATTGTTTTGAGGGACGAGTCATTAACCCAGGTCATGGTATCGAAGCGATGTGGTTCATTATGGATATCGCCCGTCGCAAAAATGACACCAAAACTATTAACCAAGCCGTTGATGTGGTGCTAAATATCCTAAATTTTGCTTGGGATAGCGAGTACGGCGGACTATATTACTTTATGGATGCAGACGGACATCCCCCACAACAATTGGAATGGGATCAAAAGCTGTGGTGGGTTCATTTAGAGTCTTTGGTTGCATTAGTGATGGGCTATCGCCTAACCGGGCGTGATGTGTGTTGGGAATGGTATCAAAAGATGCATGATTACGCGTGGTCAAACTTTGCTGATTCAGAATACGGTGAGTGGTTTGGCTATCTCAATCGACGGGGGGAAGTATTGTTGAACCTTAAAGGTGGCAAATGGAAAGGATGTTTTCACGTACCGCGTGCGTTGTACCTTTGTTGGCAGCAATTTGAGGTATTGCGATCGCAGTCAGTTTAATCTTCAGAATCCCAAAATCTTATTCTCTCATGAGTCATAAGCATTAGCTTTAACTTGTTGATAATTTTCTTATCTAAAAGTATGTTGGGGAAATTTTGATCCAAGCCTTTGGCGTTGCTAAATGCCAATTTTATTTTTAGCCTTAACTGTCCATGACTGCTAGGGTGTGAACCCAATACTGCTCGGATAAGCAGGGGAGGCAGGGGAGG
>CAZZZY010000684.1:0-3855 GCA_964658545.1 uncultured Acetobacteraceae bacterium
ACGAATTAATTTAATGTATGCCAACTACTACTGATTCTCCTTCGCCCCGTATTCCATCTGGAACTCGTGACTCGCGCAAGCACACCCCCAAGGTGGATATGCGGGGACTTTACCAGAGAGCAATTCGTGAGTCATTTGTCAAGCTTGATCCTCGAATTACTGTCAAAAACCCAGTTATGTTTGTTGTTTGGGTAGGGACAATTGTCACCTTTTTAGTAACCCTGAACCCAAATCTGTTTGGCACAATCCAGGCAGATATCAATCAACAACGCTTGTTAAATGGGTTGATTACCTTCATTCTCTTTTTCACACTCGTTTTTGCTAACTTTGCTGAAGCCGTAGCTGAAGGACGCGGTAAAGCACAAGCTGATTCACTGCGATCGACGCGCTCGGATACGATCGCTAACAAAATCCTCCCTGATGGTTCCATACAACAAGTCAATTCTACGGAACTGCGACGGGGCGATTTGGTTCAGGTGGTTGCCAATAATATGATTCCCGCCGATGGGGATGTGATTAAAGGCATCGGCTCAGTAGATGAGTCTGCCATTACTGGGGAATCTGCCCCTGTATTGAAGCAACCAGGTACGGATATTGCCAGTTCCGTGACCGGAGGTACACGCCTCCTCTCAGATGAGTTGACAATTCGCATTAGTGCTGATCCTGGTCAAGGCTTTATCGATCGCATGATTGCCCTGGTAGAAGGGGCACAACGTACCAAGACTCCCAACGAGATTGCCTTGACGGTATTGTTGGCAGTGCTAACGCAGGTATTCTTGATTGTAGTGTCAACCATCCCTCCCTACGTGAGCTACATCGCCACCTTTATCACCACAGCATTTGGCCCGGAAGCGGGAAACAGTTTACGTACTGGTGGTAGCGTTGCTATTCTCATATCGTTACTGGTAGCTTTAATTCCCACAACTATCGGTGGTTTACTCAGTGCGATCGGAATCGCGGGGATGGATAGGGTTGCCCAGTTTAATGTTATTGCTACCTCCGGTCGAGCAGTAGAAGCCTGCGGCGACATCAACACTTTGGTGCTGGATAAGACAGGCACAATCACCTTGGGAAACCGGATGGCTGATGAGTTTATTCCTCTGAATAATCACTCACTAGAAGATGTGGCGCGAGTCTCCCTAGGTGCTAGCTTGTTTGATGAAACCCCAGAAGGTAAATCAATTGTGATACTGGCAGAAAAGTCTCAGGCTGCGGTAGATTTTAATATCGACAAAGCCGAAGGTGTGGAATTTTCGGCGAAAACCCGGATGAGTGGCACGAATCTACCCGATGGCAAACAAATTCGTAAAGGAGCGGTGGATGCCATTAAGGGATTTGTCCGTTCTCGTGGCGGCTCTGTTCCTGATGATATAGACGCAGCTTATGAGCGAGTTTCCCGGTTAGGCGGTACACCCTTAGCTGTTTGCCAAGATGACAATATTTATGGTGTCATCTACCTCAAAGATATTGTGAAACCTGGTCTGCGGGAACGGTTTGACCAACTCCGCCGGATGGGTGTTCGCACCGTTATGCTTACAGGTGACAACCGAATCACTGCTTCGGTAATTGCTGAAGAAGCTGGAGTGGATGATTTCATTGCCGAAGCGACTCCAGAAGATAAAATTGAGGTGATTCGCTCCGAACAATCTCAAGGTAAATTGGTGGCAATGACTGGGGACGGCACTAACGATGCCCCTGCTTTGGCTCAAGCAAACGTGGGTGTGGCGATGAACTCTGGGACACAAGCTGCCAAAGAAGCTGCTAATATGGTGGACTTAGACTCTGACCCCACGAAGCTGATTGACCTAGTAACCATAGGTAAACAGTTGCTAATTACTCGTGGAGCCTTGACAACATTCTCCATTGCTAACGATATTGCCAAGTATTTTGCCATCATTCCCACTATTTTTGCAGCGGCTGGAATCGGCGCACTGAATATTATGGGATTAAAGAGTGCCCAATCTGCGATCGTCTCGGCGCTGATTTACAACGCCTTGATTATTCCGGCACTAATTCCGCTAGCACTCAAAGGGGTAAAGTTTTTACCTTTAACAGCAGATCAACTGCTACGTCGTAACATCTTAATCTATGGTCTTGGTGGGATTCTTGCTCCCTTTATTGCGATCAAACTGATAGATATTATCTTACCTTTGTCTTAATTTACTATGAAACCCGTTCATATCCGACGCACTATTGTTGCATCCCAAGTAGTTGAAGAAATAACTGATATCTGGTGTCAATGGCGTAAACAAAAGCTGCCACTGTATTTGTTCTTGGCGATGTGTTTCAACCTCGTGGTTGCACCTCTGGTCTATGCAGCTACAAGTGAACAACTTTCCCGCAGTCAATCTTGGGGATTAGGACTGTTAGGACTGGTGACGTTAGGGCTTTCCATCTATCTATTTTTTGTCATGTTTGTACCGGAGAAATTCTAGTAACCATTCCTTGGCTTAAAAAGACAGGGCTTTGTCCCCCGCTCAACACTACTAACAATTGCTTGTTCACTTATGTTGTTTGCGGAACTTACGGGCGTGGTTACGGTTGACCAGAGGATGTACTCATCCCCATGCCCCATGACTCAATTTTCGTTACTACGACGCTCGCAGACTCTCTACCGCTTTGCTATCGTTAGACAACTCAGCTACTAGCATAAGCCTTGAAAGCGAGTTAACTTCCTGCGTTGAGCTAATTTCACTGTTATTCAACTTTACCAAAAAAGCGTATGTCACAGCAATTAAAATTGCCGTTCGGCTTTCCTCCACTGTCTGTTCGCGCAGCGTGTCGTTGGCACAGCCTCTCGCAGAGAAGACAAGTCAATTGGTTTCCAGTCGTTTCGGGGATGTTCCTATGAGTTTTACACGTGAAGTTAGTAGGGCTGTTCGTTCTACTTTAGTACTCTGGGTAATTGGAGCAATTATTTATCCTTTTGCAATGATTGTCATTGGGCAGATTGTGTTTCCGTTTCAAGCCAACGGCAGCCTACTGAAAAATAGCGCCGGTCAAGTTGTGGGTTCTGCCTTAATTGGTCAACCTTTTACTAGCGATCGCTATTTTAACAGCCGTCCCAGTACCACCAGTTACAGCACAGCCGACCCCAAAAAGGACGATGCAGGAGTTTTGAAAACTGGGGTTTCTGGCGCTAGTAACTTGGCTCCCAGTAATCCCGCATTACTCGAACGCATCAAAGGTAAAGATGATCCAGACCCCAGCAAAAAAATTGAGGGCGATCTGACTCGTTTGAAAAAAGTAGGTATACAGCCAACTGGCGATCTAGTCTACACCTCTGGTTCCAGCCTTGACCCCCACATCACCCCTGAAGCCGCCACAGCGCAAATTGCGCGAGTAGCCAAGGCGCGAGGATTTCAGCCGAAGCAACTGGAAACTTTGATTGCCCAAAACACCGATGGTCGCTTTCTCGGCATCTTTGGCGAACCTGGAGTTAATGTGTTGAAGCTGAATTTAGCTCTGGATCAGATTAAAAAATAAAGATGTGGGAAATAGTAGAGACGCGAAATTTCGCGTCTCTACTAAGGTAAGTAGGCGAGAATAAATCAAAGTAGATTAAGTAATGTAAAAAATCCTGAAATTATTTTGTAGTGAGGGCTACAGCCCTCTCTGCGAGACGCTGTTCGCGTTCACTACAAACCTTTAATTATTTACGCCGTTCTACTTAAATGTGAGTTAGCGACAAGAGTGAGGGGTGGCAAGTTGCTAGAGAGACTTAACGATAAAAGTCAGAACCTCTGATAGATACAGTTATTTTTTTGATGCTCTAAAGTTAGGTCACTTAGGGAATATAGCCCAATACGCTTGGGTTAAGCATCTCTTTCTTGTCTCTGCGTCCTCTGCGCCTTG
>CAZZZY010000685.1:0-3851 GCA_964658545.1 uncultured Acetobacteraceae bacterium
TTTATCGAACAGAATTCAGGAGTCAGGAGTCAGAATTCAGAATGAATTCTGTACGACTGGCGGATGAATAAACGGCGTTTTTGCACCCCCACCAAATTCTCAATTTGGTGGTCTTCAATCAGTGGGGGTCTGAATCCCCTACTGATTGCATTCTGACTCCTGAATTCTGGCTTCTGAATTCTTCAAGAATTGCCTCTGTCGAGATTGGTACACCCAAGCTACTCTTACAAAGAATTATTTCTTAGCAATTATCCATAGTGCATGAATAATTCCAGGAATATAACCGAAAAGCGTCAGAACTATATTAATCCAAAAGTCTATACCAAAACCTACTTGTAAAAAAACTCCCAAAGGCGGCAAGAAAATGGCACACAGAATCCGAACTAAATCCATTTAAACCTCCTATTAATCTCACCAAAGTCCTCGCGCTGTGGAAGCCCCTGCATTCATGCACGGGGGTAAGGCGCGTACCCTTCAAAGATAACATTCACTTTGTCAATCGAGGTCACGGTTAAGATGCGGTAAACCGCACTCAATATTAGCCACCGCTAATTTTGGCTTTATAACCTAGCTTGGTTAAAATCTCGACAATTTTCTGCTTGTGTTCGCCTTGAATTTCAATTTCATTATCTTTAAGTGTCCCACCTGTCCCACACTGGGTTTTCAACTGCTTCACCAAATCTGCCAAAGTTTCCGGTTGAGCTTGAAAACCGCTAATCACTGTGACAGTTTTGCCTTTGCGTCCTTTGCGGGAAGCTTGTACTTTAAGATTTTGTTGTTGTGGGGGCAGTTCTGGAATTGGTCTTTCTGTGGCGGCGGAGTTGTCGTTACCAAATTCGCGGTAGACGAAGCTTTTATCAGAAGATTTAGAATTGGAAGAAGACATAAAATGAATGTTTAAGAAAGATTTCAAAGGCTAACATTACAAATCCATTGCGAGGAATTGGGAATTGCTTATTCTCCTTATTCCCATATATATCCCAGGTATACCCCAGATATGCCCCAGACTTTTCTATAATAATTAAGTCATTCCCGTCATCGAAAACAGCCCGTGACTACCACTCCCCTCTCTCCAAGTTCAACTGCTCAGGTTCCAGATACGTTAGGTCGCTTTGGACGCTTCGGAGGTAAGTATGTACCTGAAACGCTGATGCCTGCCCTTGCTGAATTAGAAACAGCCTATCAGAAATACCGCAATGACCCTAGTTTTCAAGCAGAATTACAGCAATTGTTACGGGACTATGTGGGACGCGCAACACCATTATATTTCGCTGAACGCCTGACTGCTCATTATGCCCATCCCGATCGCACGGGGCCGCAAATTTACTTAAAACGTGAAGATTTAAATCATACTGGCGCTCACAAAATCAATAATGCCCTTGGTCAGGTATTGTTAGCGAAACGCATGGGTAAGCAACGGATTATTGCCGAAACTGGTGCTGGACAACATGGAGTTGCTACAGCCACAGTTTGCGCTCGTTTTGGGCTGGAATGCGTAATTTACATGGGTGTTCATGATATGGAACGCCAATCTTTAAATGTGTTCAGAATGCGGTTGATGGGGGCAGAAGTGCGTCCGGTGGAAGCGGGAACTGGAACCCTGAAGGATGCCACTTCTGAAGCAATCCGCGATTGGGTGACAAATGTCGAAACAACTCACTACATCCTGGGTTCAGTAGCAGGGCCCCATCCTTACCCGATGATGGTACGTGATTTCCATGCAGTAATCGGACAAGAAACTCGCACCCAAGCAATGGAAAAGTGGGGTGTATTGCCTGATATTCTCTTGGCTTGTGTGGGTGGTGGTTCCAATGCGATGGGACTATTCTATGAGTTTATTAATGAATTTTCTATCCGGTTAATTGGCGTTGAGGCAGCAGGAGAAGGGGTAAATACCCCAAAACACGCAGCAACATTGACAAAAGGACGAGTTGGTGTATTGCATGGAGCAATGAGCTATCTATTACAAGATGAGGATGGGCAAATCATTGAGGCACACTCAATTAGTGCAGGTTTAGATTATCCTGGTGTGGGACCAGAACATAGCTATTTGAAAGATACTGGTCGCGCCGAATACTATAGTGTGACGGATGCCGAGGCTTTGGCTGCATTCCAGCGATTATCGAAATTGGAAGGGATTATCCCAGCATTAGAAACAGCCCATGCGATCGCATATCTTGAAACCCTATGTCCCCAACTAAGCGGCAGTCCCCGGATTGTAATTAACTGCTCTGGACGGGGTGATAAAGATGTACAAACGGTAGCAAAGTTATTAGATCCAGCGTAAATCTACGTAAACATTTGGGAGGAGGCAATGATGGATCAACAATTCCAACACGCTATGCTACCGCAACCCACTCACGACGAGTTGGCACGCCAAAGCTTTATACAAAGTCTGAAAATGCACATTTTCAGGAATATTTCTCCTGGAAATGAGGTAGTTTATGAAAAACTGGCCAAGCCGAAGTTTGAGCAAGAACATCAGCGTCCTCCCCAAAATCGTCATGAAATTAGGGAAGTAATGCAGCATGAACCATACTACCGATGGACTAGTGCCCTCAAGCGCATCAACCAGGAAATATTATGGGATGCTGTAAATACTAGTGTTGACAGACAACTGCCAGAGTTGATTGAGCGTGCCAAAGATCAGGGTAGTGAACTGGGTACTTTAACTCTCGATCCAAATTTTCAAATACCTAATCATCAAAAGGCTGTAGACATTCACTGTATGCCCGGAGGATATCACAGTGAATTCACTGCTGATGATGTAGCTGCTGGCGCAACTTACGATCGCGGTGTTTACGTTTATGGTTTGGGTTGGTTTGGGTCCCTTAACGATGATCTGGGGCTATCTATAGTCCAAAACTACCTTCTGTCAGAGTATCCCGATTTTCGACCCAGAAGAATTATCGATATGGGATGTTCTATTGGCAATAGCACATTACCCTATGTAGATGCTTACCCAGATGCAGAAGTTCATGCCATAGATGTAGGCGCACCCATGCTGCGTTATGCTCATGCAAGAGCCGAAGCCTTGGGTAAACGGGTATACTTCTCACAGCAAAATGCCGAACATACTAACTTCCCAGATGAATCATTTGACTTAGTGGTTTCTCACATTTTGCTCCATTAAATTCCCCCGCCAGCCGTCCGTAAAGTTATGCAAGAATCTTATCGTCTACTAGCTCCCGGCGGCATGATGCTCCATCTGGAAGCACCCCTGTATCGTCATATGGATGTGTATACACAGTTTATTTATGATTGGGAAACCGCTAACAATAACGAACCTTTCTGGAGTGCTGTACGCGATCTGGATTTGGTGATGCTAGCTACGGAGGGTGGTTTTGCAGCAGATAAGACATTCGAGAAGTTTGTCCCTAGCGCCATTTCTCAAAATGTTAACTCAGGCAGTCGAGGCACTTGGTTTGTGGTTGCTGCAACCAAGTAAGTCCCTTATTTTTGGAAAATTGGTATTAGGATGGTAAAAATAGCCAAGGGTAAACGACCTGTTTACTTAGAAAATCCGCAAATCGATAAATTGCTGGCGATCGTTATGGCTTTGACTGCTGAGGTGTCAGTGCTGCATGAGCGGCTAGATACCATTGAAAGGTTGCTAGAGGTTAAAGGTATTTTATCGCCTGCCGAGATTGAAGCTTATCAGCCGGATGCCAAGATAATTCAGGAGCGGGAACAGTGGCGTGCGGAATATATTGCGCGGGTGTTGCGCGTGGTTCAGGAAGAGTTAGAAACCCTCAACGAAAGCTAGTACTTTGTCAAGTTAGTAATGAAAAGTTTGTAAACCTCATCTATGTTGAGAACCGTAGTTTTTGCCCTCACCCTAAATCCCTCTC
>CAZZZY010000686.1:0-3832 GCA_964658545.1 uncultured Acetobacteraceae bacterium
GTGGTACCCTGCGGGTACTCCGTTGGAGAACTCGTAGAGTAGCCGCTTTGCGTCTCATACCATTTAACTTTAATAATGATACAAATACATTGGTAGGAGCATGGCATTACCATGCCCTTACAAGAAAGCTATCTGTATCTCTGTATCAGAGTTTTTGTGAATTGGTATCACTCATCACTTTGTAATGATGTCGTTGAAATCAATTAATGATATTTTAGGCATTCTAGAAAAGCAGGCTAAATGGCAGGAGCAACCATTTCAACGCTTACTCAAGTCTTGGGCAGAAGTTGTTGGACCATTGGTTGCCGTAAATACTCGACCATTGTCGATTCAACGTGATGTTTTGTCGGTAGCAACTTCTAGTGCTGCTTGGGCACAAAACCTGACTTTTGGTCGCACGTCTCTGCTTTTAAAGTTGAATCAAAAGCTACCAACGCCTTTGGTTGATATTCGCTTCTCTACTGCTGGCTGGCAGAATCCATCTGTGGACAGAAAACAGCAACAAACGGTTTCACCCCATGAGCATCCCAGTTACCTTGGTGATGAGATTAGCCGCTCTGATGTTACACCCACCAAGGATGTAAATACTGCTTTTGAAGATTGGACGAAGATCATGCGATCGCGATCGCATGGCTTACCCCTTTGTCCTCGGTGTGAATCTCCCACCCCACCCGGCGAACTCCAGCGCTGGGCAGTCTGTTCTGTCTGTGCTGCTAAACAGTTTTGAAGAGAGTCAGTCCTAACCTAAATTGACAGCAAAATAGTTGAGCGATTATTCGTTGAGCAAAATTTATCCTCAAGTAATTTGCTGCTGCCATATAGAAAAGTTTTAATTCTTGAGAAAAAATATGTTTTACAGCTAAAATCTGTCGAATGTGGTAATAAAAGCAGACTATTTATCTATAAATAGATACCTTAAGCTATCCTTAAGGAGGAAGTTAAAAGACCAGATAAATCTAAAATTTAACTTTTAATCTTGATCCCTTATAAGTTTTAGCCAAAATCTATGGGTAAGCACTCTCATAATTATTTAAAAATATAACAAGATTATAAAAATATCCTAAAGTTTATTTTTTCGTCGGGATCGCTGAAACCTATAGAAAATAATGACTTTTTGGCTTTTCTCCCTCTTTATATATAGAAGCAGAATATAAGGATGAAATTCAGCCAGAAACGGCACTAAAGATGAATCCAAATGAAACCCATTAAAGTTTTAGCATCTGCCTGTAGATATTGTCGTCATTACCAACCAGAGGGTCGTCGTGGCGGAGTGTGCCAGCAATTGGGAGCGCCAGTTCAAGCAACTTGGAAGGCTTGCTCTTTGGCGCTTCCACCTTTTGCACCTTCTTGGGAAACCTTGGAAGATGCCTGGACTTTGCCAGATGCAGCACCAGTTTTAGCTTGTTCTCATTCCCTAGCCTCAGATTTAGATAATGCTGCTCTTACCTCTGTAGAGGAAGTAACTGCCTCTATATGTTCTGAAGAGGCTAAGACTGAAGCAGTGTTTATTTAGCTATCCATTATTACTGAACTGATTTTGTAGTTTCTTAAGATAAGATTTGTTTTTAAGATATTTAGTGCTGTAACTCTCGGCTATCAATAATCAGCAAGGGGATTTTATCGGGTTGAAACAACAACAATCCGCGTTACACAGCAACAATACAATTACAGATACCAGAGAATCGGCTAGAACCTACCTTAGAACAACTAGCTAAATTGGGCACTGTTGAAAATCGTAATATAACTGCGGCAGATGTGGGCGATCGCTTGGTAGATTTCCAAGCTAGATTAACCAATTTGCAGAAAACTGAAGCCAATTTGCAAAAAATTATGGCTCGGGCTGGTTCTGTTAGAGATGTGCTGAGTTTTGCCCAGGAACTTAGTAATGTTCGAGAAACGATAGAACAAATTGATGCCCAACTCAAAACTTTACAAAATCAAGTTGCTTATTCCACAATTACGCTGAACCTAGAAGCAGCAGTTTCTAGCACCATTCCACAACCTGCCTTTGGTTTGCAAGTTCAGGAAACTTGGAACAACTCTACCCACTCTTTGAGGGCATTTTCCATTGGCTTACTCAAGCTGGGTATTTGGTTAATTATTTACAGTCCCTATTTGTTAATTTTTGCTGCTCTTGTCTATGGCTTTAGCCGTTGGCGGCGAACTCATTCACCACGTTTTACACAAACACCAGAATCAACTATTTCTGAGTTAAATTACATAAATAATACATCTACCTTCGATAAATTTACATAAACAAAGAGTAATTCAAATATTGCCAAATCTTATTTTATCCACCTTTATCTTGAAAAGTTCTGTTTATCCTGTAGTTTTGATTACTTTAATCCTTCTTCAAATGTAAGAAGCAATACAAAATATATGATGACAAGTTTGATACAAATTTGTTAAGAATAGTTACAATAGTCGGAACACAGGATAATATTTCTTATGGTAAATTCACTTGACAATAATCCACCCCATCAAGTAGTTATTGTTGGCGGTGGTTTTGGTGGACTTTATGCGGCAAAAACACTCGCCAAGGCAGCAGTAAACGTTACTCTAATCGATAAACGCAACTTTCATCTATTTCAACCCCTCCTATACCAAGTCGCCACAGGTGCCCTATCTCCTGCTGATATTTCCTCACCGTTGCGTTCTGTCCTCAGCAAGAGCAAGAATACGAAAGTGCTGCTGGGAGAGGTGAATAATATTGATCCAGAAGCAAAACAAGTGACTGTGGGCAACGAAGCAATACCTTACGATACGTTAATTGTTGCCACAGGTGCCAAGCATTCCTACTTTGGCAAAGATAATTGGGAAGAATTCGCCCCAGGCTTGAAAACAGTAGAAGATGCCATAGAAATGCGTAGCCGGATTTTTACGGCGTTTGAAGCCGCAGAAAAAGAACCTGATCCAGAAAAACGCCGTGCTTGGTTAACTTTTGTAATTGTTGGTGGTGGCCCAACTGGTGTAGAATTGGCGGGTGCGATCGCAGAATTGGCAAACCAAACTCTCAAAGAAGATTTCCGCAACATCGACACATCAGAAGCTAAGATTTTGCTCTTAGAAGGGCTGGATCGCATTCTGCCACCCTTTGCACCAGAGTTATCACAAGAAGCAGAAGCATCCCTGACGCGATTGGGAGTGATTGTCCAGACAAAAACACTGGTAACGAATATTGAAAATGATACTGTTACCCTCAAACAAGGCGAAGAAGTTAAAGAAATTGCCTCAAAAACGGTATTATGGGCAGCAGGTGTAAAAGCTTCAGCAATGGGAAAAGTGCTAGCAGAACGCACAGGTGCTGAGTGCGATCGCGCTGGACGAGTTATGGTTGAATCTGACTTGAGTATTAAGGGACATCCCAATATTTTTGTAGTTGGCGACTTAGCAAATTTTTCTCATCAAAATGGTAAACCCCTACCTGGTGTTGCACCTGTAGCCAAGCAAGAAGGTGAATATGTAGCAGCATTAATCCAACAGCGGCTTGCAGGTAAAAATTTGCCACCCTTTGCTTATAACGATCATGGTAGTTTAGCGATGATTGGGCACAATTCTGCTGTAGTTGATTTGGGTTTTATCAAGCTGAAAGGTTTCTTTGCATGGCTGTTTTGGCTGGTGATTCACATCTACTTCTTAATTGAATTTAACAACAAATTAGTAGTAATGATTCAGTGGGCGTGGAACTATTTCACCCGTAATCGCGGAGCAAGATTAATTACAGGTCAAGAATCAATCACGCAGTTTGGAATTAGCGATCGCAACATTTATTACACATCAGAGACTAATAAACAGCCAGTAAATATCTAATTGGGCATTGTTAAGTTAGGAG
>CAZZZY010000687.1:0-3829 GCA_964658545.1 uncultured Acetobacteraceae bacterium
TTCTCCCAAATTTGGGAGAAGGGGCTGGGGGATGAGGGTTTTTTCTTTTCATCCGGAAAGAACTACAGTTTTCAAGATGGACGCGGTTTAAGTAAGTCGGCGTTAAAAAATTAAGCTATGTGACGAAATGTCAAATCAGCTAATAGCTTATAAATTGGTAATTCCATAATTTTTACTATTTCCCTTGTTTTTTACTTTTTGATGCCACTTAACGAATAACTCACCTTTATTCAATTTCCCAATCCACCACTACCTAAATTATTTCATGTTTGCTTGCGGCTACAATACAGTACAAAAAGTATAAATAATCCCATTCCTGCGAGATATTTAATCGCATCTGGTACACTGGGATTAGGTGAAAAAAATCCTTCGATCGTACCAGCAAGAATCAACATTGGTACAATCCCAAATATTAGCTGCACCGCCTGAGAACCGTAGAATTTCAATGCATCTCCACGGCGATATTTTCCAGGAAATAAAATTGCTCTTGCTAATAAAAATCCTGCACCCCCAGCAAAAAAGATCGCGGGTAATTCCAAAGAACCATGCGGAAGTACAAACGCCCAAAAAGGATAAGCCAGATTATTTTGACCCACCAAAGTGGCAACAGCACCAATTAATAAGCCATTAAATACCATCAAATAGGCTGTGTATAACCCAAAGGTGATGCCACCAGCAGCAGCACCAAAACACACCGACAAATTATTAATCATGATACCGCTAGATGCCAGAGGTTCAACACCGACAATTGACCCCATCCACAATTGATGCTCATCTCGCACCTTGGTAATCAAATTTTCAGGTACGATCAACGACATAAAGCTGGGGTTTTGCCAGGAATACCACCAAGCCACTAGTGCCCCCAGTAGAAACAGTGCTGTCGCCGCAGCAATATATGCAAATGTTTTCTGAACTACAGATGGTAATCCCCATCGGTAAAATTCTAGGATTGCTTGCCATTCTTGTCGCCGCGAACCTTGATAAATCTGTGTATAGGCACGAGTTGTTAAAGATTGTAAACTTTGTATCAAAATATTGCCGATTTCCTGGGTGCGGGCACGAGCCAAATCTGCCGTTACTGAACGATATAAACTCGCTAACTCTCTAATTTCTACCGCGGGTAGGGACTTTAGCCCTTTTTTTTCTATCTGCTTTAATAAAGCATCCAGACGCTGCCAATTTGGTTCTCGTCGTGCAATCCAACGTTGAATATTCATGAATTTTGGGAACACTGAATTTAAGTTAGCTTAAGATAGCCTCAAATTCATCTCCGTAATTTCAAGGTAAATTTGTCATTATGTCTGAAAACTTTGGATCTCCCGGTCAGATACAGCCACTGAGTGTCGGTAACGTTGTCAGTGCTGCGGTGCGGTTGTATCGTTCTCATCTGAACACTTATCTGAAACTGTCTGCGATCGCTCACTTGTGGATTATAGTACCGATCTATGGCTGGGCAAAATATGCAGCCATCTCTGGACTAATTTCACGTTTGGCTTTTGGAGAATTGATTTACCAACCTGAAAGTGTTCAAGCCGCCAGTAGCCATGTTAATCCGCGTTTGTGGTCATTTTTGAGAGTTGCTTTTCAGGTAGGAATATCTTTGTTTGTAATTTATTTGGGATTAGCGATCTTGGGTGGTATCGTAACTGCCTTACTGGGAGTAATATTAGGAGTAATATTAGGAGGGATATTAGGTGGTAGTAAAGGTGTTGTAGTCGTAACTACATTGGCAATAATTGTAACAGCCATTATTGTGTTGTTAGGACTAACCTGGTTCTACTCTCGTTGGATCGTAGCTGAAGTACCACTAGCAGTTGAGGAAAATATTAATGGTGCCGAAAGTGTTGCTAGAAGTTGGGAGTTAACTAAAGCCTCTGTACTTCGCATTCAGGGCGTTGTTTTAGTTGCTTTTTTCGTGACATTACCGTTAGTGTTTGTATTAAACTATATACCTAGCTTATTCCTCATCAAGCTTGAGCAAGGTACTCTGATCTATGGAATTGTGTATTTTATTTCTTTGATTGGCAGCTTAGTAGGTGGAGCTTTTATCATGCCATTCTGGCAAGCACTAAAAGCTGTTTTATATTTGGACTTGCGGACTCGGCGTGAGGGTCTAGGTTTGCAGTTACGAAAACCTCCTACACAAGATTTTCGTTAATTCAACACCTTAATTCAACTCTATTAATTTTCAATTGGTTAAAATATGCGCTTTTTTAATCGCATCACATTCCAGACTCCAGAAAGTGTAGAGTTGGAATTTACTTTAGCAGGAATTGGTAATCGAGCTTTGGCACTGCTGATTGACTATACAGTGTTGGGTGTAACTTTGCTTTTTTTTGTCCTTATTTGGATTGTCTTATCAACGCAGTTGTTAAATTTTGTTGAAGAATTTTTTACTAAATTACCAAATTTAGACATTTGGCTATTAGCAATTTTCGTAATTATCGCTTTTGCAATTTACATCAGCTATTTTGTTTTTTTTGAAACCTTATGGTTTGGGCAAACTCCTGGTAAACGGTTTGCTAAAATTCGCGTGGTTCGAGATGATGGTAGACCCATCGGGCTACAACAAGCAACGCTACGTGCTTTACTGCGACCTTTTGATGAAAGTTTGTTTATTGGCGCTTTTTTAATTATGTTGGGTCGCCGCGAAAAGCGCTTAGGTGATTTGGTTGCTGGCACAATTGTCATTCAAGCCCAAACACCCACTATATCGGCGACATTGACAATTTCAGAACAAGCAAAGATACTTCATAAAAAATTAGTACAAATTGCTGATTCATCGCAATTGTTGCCAGATGATTTTGCTGTTATTCGTGAGTATTTGCAGCGACGTGGTGCAATGTCATTAAAGGCAAGAGCCTCATTATCTCTCAAGTTAGCCGAGCAAGTTACAGCTATTATTAATTTAGAAAAGTTGCCAGAAGCTGTTACACCTGATCTATTTTTAGAAGCTGTTTATCTCATGTATCAACAACCGGAGTTTTAGGTTAGAGAAGTCCATTGGCCCACAGACATAATTGCAGGTTATGGAGTCGGCTTTTTGTGGCTGACGATATGTATTACGATGCTGAAATTGCAAAGATTGAGGTAGGGAAAGTTAGTTGATGAAATTGTATCAACCTCTAATTTTATAACTCTAATTACAACATTTCATTAATTCGTAGCGAAATTATCTGCGTGTCTCTGCGCTTACCTCTGCGCCCCTGGGCGTTTAAAATTTAACCCTGAATTGATCCCCAAGTTACCAATCCAAGATAGGATAGACGTTGATTTACGTATTCTTCTAATTAATGCATATGAAGCGCTATTGGTCGCGTTTGCTTGCGCTGGTTTTGGTTGTAGCTATCGGCTTAATGGGTTGTTCTGGTAGTCCAGATAGTTTGACTGGGGATTATCGCCAAGACACCTTAACTGTGGTCAATGTTATGAGACAAGCTCTGAATCTATCACAAGATTCATCAGATAAAGCAGCAGTTCAAGCAGAAGCGCGTCAGAAAATTAATGACTTTTCGGCTCGCTATCAGCGAGTTAACTCTGTTTCTACTCTTGGCTCCTTTACAACCATACGGACAGCACTTAATTCCCTGGCTGGACACTACAGTTCTTACCCAAATCGTCCCGTACCCGAAAAACTCAAAAATCGTTTAGAGAAGGAATTACAGCAGGTTGAAGCAGCGCTGAAGCGTGGCGGTTAACTCTTTGTCCAGGCGAAGGTCATGAGACTGTTGGCAAATTGATAGGGAGTCTAACCCATCGTAAATTTATCAACAGTCTTAGAGACCATTTATAAAGTAAATCAAAAAGTAGGGTGTGTTACGGCTTTAGC
>CAZZZY010000688.1:0-3826 GCA_964658545.1 uncultured Acetobacteraceae bacterium
CTCTCCCTTCTTGGGAGAGGGATTTAGGATGAGGGCAAAAACTACGGTTCTCAACATAGATGAGGTTTAAGTAAGTAGGCGAGAAAAAATCAAGGTATGTTAAGGAATGTAAATATGCTGAAACTTTATCATTCTCCCACATCTCCCAACTCTCGACGTGTGTGGATTGCGTTATTGGAAAAAGGGCTGGAGTTTGAATTAATAGAAGTCAAACTGGATGGGGAACAATTTAGCTCGAAGTTTATAGAAATAAATCCTTTTCATCATGTTCCAGTTCTGGTAGATGATGACTTCAGGATTGTGGAATCCCTAGCGATTCTAGACTACTTAGAGGCAAAATATCCCATACCAGCACTAATGCCTAGCGAAGCTTCGGTTATAGCTCGTGTAAAAATGGTAGCAATGATTACTGTCAATGAACTGATGCCTGCCATAGCTCCACTTTTTCCGATTTTTTTAGGTTTACCTATAAAAGAGCCAGAAAAACTTGAGATCGTATTGCAGAAAGTGTCAACAGTGCTAACCTTCTTAGAAGGTCTACTTGGTAATAATCCTTACTTTGCTGGAGAAAATTTGAGTTTAGCAGAAATCGTTGCGGGGAGTGTGATACCTCAGTTACCTAGCCTAAATATTTCCTTTAAAGATCATCCCAAATTGAATGTTTGGTGCAAAGGTTTGATGAAACGTACTGCATGGATTATAACCCAGCCGAGTTTGGAGGCTTTGGAAGCAGTTAAGATCCGACACAAGGCAATACTATTCGGTTAAGACATCTCTCTGTTGAGGTAGCAGAGATGCAGGGGAGAAAAACGGTAATCGCCCATCAACTCAAGCTAAAGTTGATTCCGCGCTTTGAGTTGCAGATATCGCTCAACCACCTGATCGGCAATTTGATTTGCTGGTGCATCTAGTACTAATACACCTTTTTGTTTCAACTGAGCAAATGCTACTTGTCGTTGCATTAATAAATCGAGTGCCACTGCACGGGCATAAGCATTTGTAACATTATCTGTGGAGGTGTGTGCTAAATAATCAACTTGTGGATCTCGTAGAGTCACGCAAAATGGCAGATAGCGGGGTGCTAGCTTGGAGAGGGCGGCCAGAAGTTCCGTAGAGGCAGTGACATCAACTAAGTCGGTAATCACGACTACAAGCGCCCTCCGAGTTTGACGTTGCACAACATTTGTCACCGCCCCTAAATAATCAGATTCAAATAACACTGGTTGAATTGGAGTCAAACGATCAATTAACTGATTCAAATGATGTTGACCGCGTTCTGGGGGAATCCACGTATGCATCTGGCGGTCAAATACACCAACACCCACGCGATCGCCTCGATGTAACCCCGCCAATGCTAAGGATAAAGTTGCGTTCAAACCCCAGTCAAATCGCTGCAAATTCTGCACCTTTGCTGTCATTAATCTTCCACGATCAAGCAAGATGAGTAAAGTTTGTTCCTGTTCTGGTTCCAGAACCCTTACCAGGGGCGTTGCATTACCATAAGCCCCAACCCGACGGGCAGTAGCTTTCCAATCAATAAATCGCAAATCATCACCAGTGCGATAGTTCCGCAGTTCGGCAAACTCTGTACCAATACCAGTTTTGCGAGATTGGCGGATTGATCCTGATAATTGCAGTGTCAAACGAATTGTGAGCGATCGCAATCCGACTAAATCAGGATAAACTTTCACTGGCAGACTTTGGGGAATTTGCCAATCATCCCAAGCCAATCCCCAAAGTCCTAACTGTCGGACTTGAATATTTCCCCAAGGGAACTCGCCGCGTTGTGTTGGGTTGACAGTATACGTCAATTCTTGAGTAGTGTTACTGGGAACAATAGCCCGAAGTGCGGGTGCTGATACACCAAACCCTGTTGGGTAGTAATCGCAGATTTCAATGAGGGCGTTGGCATTTGGCGATGTTACTTGTAGCATCACCGGATTATCCCGCCCAATAGATAATCGTGACGGTAATTCGCGGGTAATTTGCACGCGAGAACGCCGCACCTGTAAAGCATCTACAACCATCAACCCGATAACGATCGCATCAAATAGTACAGTGATAACGATAGTTACTTTAATGCTGAGAAAAATTGATAGGATCGGGGCGATCGCTATACCCAAAACCAGTAATAAATAAACTCGTCTGGAAGGAACCATTTTAGAAATTAGGAGAATGACGATTAGTTTAACCTACGTCATCATGGGGAATTCACGTAGTATATTCGGCGTTAATCCTCACGTAGTCGTAACTCAAATCACAACCCCAAGCTTTTCCCACACCATAACCATTGCCAACGTTAACGGAAATTAACACCGTATCCTCTTGGAGATAAGCACCCGTCGCTGCTTTTTTCAAATAAGCACTCGCTGCTGCACGATCAAAAGTTAAGGGTTGCCCATTATCTAACATTAAAAAATCCCCTAGCTTAATTTGCAGGTTTTCTTGCTCAAAGGGCACACCCGCACGTCCTGCGGCGGCGGCGATGCGTCCCCAATTTGGATCGCGTCCAAAGATTGCAGATTTAACTAGAGATGAACCAGCGATGGTTTTGGCTATTTGTCGGGCCGAGAGTTCATCATGGGCCCCTGTCACTTCTACTTCTATTAGACAGGTTGCGCCTTCACCATCACGAGCGATCGCTTTGGCTAAATGCTGACAAACTGCTGTTAACATGGCCTCTAATTTCTCTGCTTCTGCCCCCCATTCTGTAATTGCTGGGGTGCGAGATTGACCGTTTGCCAAGGCGATTAAGCTGTCGTTGGTGCTGGTATCACCATCCACGGTGATGGAATTAAAGCTTCTATCAGCTGCCCTTGTTAACATCTGCTGCCAAAGGGCTGGCGAAACCACAGCATCACAAGTAACAAATGCCAGCATGGTTGCCATGTTGGGATGGATCATACCGGAACCTTTGGCAATACCGCCAATTCGTACTGGGCGTTCGCCTACAGTTGTCTCTAGGGCAATGGATTTTGTTACCAAGTCTGTAGTGATAATCGCCCCGGCGGCGGCATCTGAGCCTGTTTCTGATAGCGCTGCTACTACTTTGGGAATCCCACCTCGCAAAGCATCCATCTTAATTCTTTGACCAATCACGCCAGTGGAAGCCAATAAGACAGATTCAGACGAGATGTTTAGTGCTTGGGCTATTGCCAGAGCAGACTCTAGGGTATCAAGGTAGCCTTGATTACCTGTAGCGGCATTTGCTTGTCCAGCGTTGCAGAGGATAGCACGAGCGCTATGTTTGGCTTGCAAGCGTTGGCGACAATATTCTACACAGGCCGCTTTAACTTGACTTGTGGTGAAGACACCTGCTGCGATCGCTTCCACCTCTGAGAATATCAAAGCTAAATCTGGCAACCCCGAAGGTTTCAACCCTGCGGTAATTCCCGCCGCCTGATACCCCCTTGGTGCTGTGACACCACCTGTTATTTTTTGCCAATCTGCCATTATTCTTCACTCTAAACTATTGAGGGATTTGAACAACCTCTCAATAGTTTAAAGTTTTGAGGGGAAATTTTAATTACTTAATGAGGAATTAACCGCGATCGCTCTTGATAGTTCACTAGTACCGCAAGGTGGAATTCCCGCATTCAAAATGAATACAGCTTAAGCGTTTTGTTGATTTGGAATGGGTGGCTTATTTACGGCGTGCTGTACTAGTAGTCTGTCAAACCCATTTTGACGGTTGGAGAGACGCGATCAATCGCCGTCTCTACAGAAAATTTATTCGTCAATTATTTCTTGACAGACTACTAGTACAATACGGCGGAAATAAACCTACCATCTCAAAAGGGTAGAAAGCTTGTAGTACAAGTATTCT
>CAZZZY010000689.1:0-3819 GCA_964658545.1 uncultured Acetobacteraceae bacterium
ACTTCGGGTATAGAACTAATCTCTGTCAAAATCTAATTGCAGCACAACACAACCAAAACCGAAGTGCTGATAAGTACTCGCTTTTAACCTGATGTATAAATCTACATCAAAAGTCAAAATGTGAATAGGTGTTCAACAAAATTAATTAGCGATCGCAAAAACATAAACCTGTAACAAGTAAAATTGCACGTTGCAAAGTTTGTGCAAAAATTTACTGGACTACATCTGGACTACATTAGGTTATCCGGTTGAAAATTTTGAAGAATTAGTCAAATAACCCTAGAGTCCAAGGCGTTTCACAAATAACCCCTGGCTGGTGAAACGCTTAAGGCGTTCACCAGGATCGCTGCCGCTCACGCACGGCTACGCCGTACAAGGAGAAGAGTGGCCAGTGAAAGCAATTGAGGGATGGTGTACCGTTGGGAACCGCTAGACAGCGTGAAGACCAGCCGCCCCACTGGGGGCTGATTCCTCAATCTAAGAAATAAGTGTTAACTGCCTTAAGGTGTTTAAATCTCGTTTCTTCTGAAAACTCAAAATAACAGTCTCAGCCATCGCCCAAAATTTAGCCTTTTTTAAATACACGCTAATAGTAAAGGAAACCTATAGGTTTCCCAATTTAAATACACGCTAATATTGCAGCCTGTGCATAGCTATTGCACGTTGCAAAGTTTCTACAAAGTTAATGGAGTCTGTTTATTTACGCCGTCCTGTACTAGGCTTTGGCTCGTAAACCACTAGACAGCGTGAAGACCAGCCGCCCCACTAAGGGCTAAAAACTGGTAAAAAAATGAGCCAGAGATATTTATTGAGCTGCAAAATCACTCAAATCAAGACAATAGACTGGTATATGAGTCTATGTATTTCACCAATTTTTATAAGTTTTTGTAAGTCTTTGCAAAATTTCCGGTAATGCAGTTCTAGCAAAGTTTTTGTCAAATAAAGACAATACACTGGTATATAAGTGTATGTATTTCACCAATTTTTGTAGATTTTTAGGGAATTCACAAAAAACAATGAGTAATGTACAAAAATAATTTATCAAAAAACTCAATAGAAAAAATCACACAGCAAATACAGATAGTAGCAAATCAACTTAGCGATTTAGCATGGGAAGAAAAAGACAAGTCGGCCAAAGAATTACTGTCTGAACTTTACGAGGCTCAATCTCTTATAAATAAAGCTTTAGCAAAACTTTGTAAGTTAACCACCATATAAGTAACTTGGAAGTCTGGAAGTTTAGAAGTCATCACCTGAAAACCTTTAACGCTCAAGCCTTGCAGCAACTTACACTCAAAAAATAAAACTTCCAGCCAGAAGTAAGCAGGAAGTCAATGCAATTCACTGAATGGAAATTGCATTGTTGCATAAAAAATAACTAAAAATTACCGAAAATTCACCACTTCAAAAAAACAGTTTTTTGTCTACAGAAACCTATAAAAGCCTTATAATAGAAGGCTTTTAACCATCTACACCAAATTTTTTAAAGTTAAAAAACTGTAGACAGTGTAGACATACATAAATGGCATTGCAACCGCTCATATAACCGTTGCATGTCCCAGTACAACTGCAATTGTCATCATCATTAATGCAACTTATGAGCCTACTACGTTGCGTTGCAACCGCTCTTGTTACCGTCATACACAACACTGCAACCGTTCTTGTGAGCGTTATAAGTTGCACTATAGTCTAGGAATAAAGCCTGTAAATGACAGATATTTACAAGCTTTATTAACATCAGGTTTAACAAAGAATAACTTCTAATCTTCAGTTAAATCATTATTACATAGCTTGACTATATCCTTGCAAGAAATATTTAATTCCTCAAGATGACACTCAGCTTGTTGTAAAAAACCAGATATTAAAAGCTCAATTCTATCAAGAGTTTTTTCGTTAGGACTTTCAAGCTGTTCAAGTGCAATCTTCAAATAATCGAGATAGTAAGCAATGAAGTTAACATCGTCAACTACTCCAAGTAGTAGACGCTTGTATTCATCTTGTGTCATAATTTATCCGCCTCAGTGTTGGTCAACTCAACTTGGGGAAGTCCTGCTGAGTAAGTGAGGTCAAGTCACTTACTCAGGGGGCAATCTTACCAGTAATTCTATCATATCTGCAAAGCTGTTACAAGTATTGCAGATATGTAAAAAAGATGTCTGCATTCCTGTAACAGGTTTATTTATCTTAAGTCTGCTTTGCTTACTGTACCTCCATATAAAACCTGTAACAACTTTGCTAGTGAGTCTGCTGCTGACTTTTTAGTTTTGATAATCTCTTTTACGTGTTGCACTGCCTCAGAATAATTTACCGAAGTTATAAAGTTAGGAGAATCAGAATTTATTTTAGATTTAGATACCTCACCGTTAATTGCAAAATCTCTGTAGTCATCAATTATCTGTTCTACTTTTGGAAGAACAGGAATTGGAACCCTAACAATCTTAGTTTCATAAGGGGCTGTTTGCCCTCGACCTCCCAAGGGTTTATTCATAATTAAAAAACCTGTAACTAGTTTCAGTAAGTCAATACTAAAACAGTTACAGGCTTATGTCAATACCTGTTACAAGTTATTTTTCTACAGAATTAATGTAGCGTTTCCGGTGTTCTATCCAGTTAAAGAAAAGACTTACAGAATTATTAATCAACTCAGAATCAGAAGTTTCAGTTGCATGAATCAAATCTTCTAATTCATTACTTTCATTTTCCAGATATTGCAAATAATCTTTCAAAACACCACCTGTTGAAACTGACCTAGTTTGATACAGCTGCTTGGTTAACTCAACTAACCAGTCCTGATCTGAAATTTGGTTACTAGGCATTCTGCTTTGGAGAACATCACCCGGTTTAACAGAATATTTCAGGACTTCGATTACAGCCTCACGCATCCCCTCATTCACCCCTGTAAGGCTCTTTACAGCCTGTATATCTACAATCGGGGTATAATCTACCCTAAGAGACTTTTGCCATAGCTCTGTCCACTTCTCTTGGGATAAATAATAATTTCCACCAAAGTAACTGGGCTTGACCATAAGCAAACAGTGAAAATGAGGATGGGCTGAATCATCCCAGGAACGAGTTACTTCAACTGACTTTATCCAGCCAATCGCCGGGAACTGCTTCCTTTGGGAAAGACGCTCCCAAGATTTATTCATATGAGTCAGCGTAGACCGTAGCTCCTGGAGCGAACAGTTACGAACAGTCAAAGTCAAGAAGAGAAACCGTGACGACGGATAAGCTTCAAAAACCTTGGGAATAATTTTGAAAGTCTTAGCTCGCCACATTAAAGCCTTTCTCCACTGACAGACAGGGCAACGAGGCACTCGGCAAAATCTAGCTGACTTCAATTTCAACTTCTCTTCACCCGTCTCAGGATTCAGAGCGATCGCAAACTCTAGCAAGTTGCTACAGTTATCAATTCTCTCGGAATAAGGATCATAGACAGTTCCTCGATAAAGTTTCGAGAAGCTGTCAGCATTAGACCTGAAGATATCAAAACGCTCATCACCAGGAGAAACCTGGGATAGGCAATTACCCCTTGTCTCTTGACAAGATGGCATGGTAAACTTCAGGCTACTATTGGTCTTCACCAAAGCGGTAGCCCCCAGGTGTATTTAGTTTGTTTTCTAGACAAGAACAACCCTACATCTGGGGGTTGCTGTTTGTCAATTCGTCAAACCTTCTACAACTGGTTGTTTGAGCTAATTCCTAAAATCCGAGATGCTACTCATAGTATCAAGATAAGGAAGAGAGCCGAAATAGAAAGGTAAAACTAGGTTAAAAACAGTACATTTGAACTATAAACGACCATGATTCTCTTTCAGC
>CAZZZY010000690.1:0-3817 GCA_964658545.1 uncultured Acetobacteraceae bacterium
CGTCGGAATGAAATGATTATGCCAATTTCTGATGGGGAGTGGCAATTGCTACGTCATGTCAAGGAAAACAAAAAAGTCAGCGATGACCAAGGGTATCAGAAGTTGATTCGCAGTCGGTTTGTGTTTGAATATCGGGATAGCGGTGAATCTTGGTTTGATGTTAACCCCATTTTGGCAGAAGCGAGGGAGTTGCAGTGAACTTTTCGCTTACCCCCTCACACGCCACGGATTAAAATCCCTGGCTAATAGCCAAAGTCCTCTAAAGAGGACTAATCATTGGTTCCAGTCCACTTGAGTGGACTTTAGCTATTAGCCTTGCACTTGAGTGCAAGGCGGGATATGTTGGCTCAATGTCAAAACCTGCACACAAATCTAGATTTACGTCAGCTTATGACCGATTCACCACACCCACCTAAAGAAAATCTTGTAAACAACGATCGCTCTGTTGCACAATTAGCTTGGGCGATTGAGTCCTCTGTGGGGCAGTTTAAGCTGATTTTGGCACGATGTAATTATGCCAAATTGCGCGATCGCCTGATCCAAAGATTGCGTGAAATCTGTCAAGTCGAAATTCGGCTTTTGGTAATGCAGCAATCTCGCAAGACCCTTTATACCGAAATTCGGGAGCAATTCGGGGAGAATATACCAGCCTGTGTGATGGTTGTGGGTTTAGAGACAGTGCAGGATCACGATTTGGCTGTGATGTTAACTTCTGCTAATCAGGTGCGGGAGGAGTTTCGCAAAAATTTTCCTTTTCCCTTAGTGTTGTGGATTGATGATGAAATCTACAAAGAACTGATGCAAGTGGCTCCTGATTTAGAGAGTTGGGCTACTACCAGAAATTTTGCGATCGCAACTACTGAATTAACTAGTTTTCTGCAACAAACAGCAGCACAATTATTTAATAATTATTTAGATATTAATTTATCAATTTGTGCTGAAATCAAATCAGCATGGCAAGATTTGCAATTTTCTGGACAAGCTTTAAGACCAGAGTTAAAAGCAAATTGTGATTTTTTGTTAGGATTAGTTGAATATCTTCATAAAAACTTAGATTCGGCAATTCAATATTATCATCAAAGTTTAGTTTTTTGGCAGTCAATTAATAATTTAGAGCGGCAAGGGGAAATTCTAAGACATATCACGCTCTGTTATTACGAAAAAGCTAGAAAAAATCGTTCTCAGATTGACATACTATTGGTGACTCAAAAACCTAACCTCCCAACCCCCTTCCATACGAGAGAAGGGAGAGACGAACTCCCCTCCCATAGCAGGGGAAGGGTTGGGGGAGAGGTCAGATCCGAAGTTCACCAACAAAATTTTCAATTAACTACTGATTGGCAGGCGACTAGAAATTATCTCCAGCAATGTTTAGAAGCTTTTAAAGCGGCTCAACGGCTAGATTTAGTTGCTGATTCAATTGATAAATTTGGCATAATTATGCGAGATTTGCAAGATTGGGAACAGTTACAAGATTTGGCTGAATGTGCTTTGCAAGTGCATCAATCTGAAGGCAATATAATTAAAATAGCTCATGATTATGGCTTTTTAGCTGAAGTAGCTCTAGTCAAAGCAAATTGGAATCATGCCAAAAAGTTAGTAGGTAAAGCATTAGAAATATTATATACAGCTAATCAGTCACCGCTAACTGAATTAGTGCGGATAACTGCGATTTATCATCAGCAGAATTATTTATTAATTTTGGCACTAGCTCAACAACATTTAGATCAACCTCAAGAGGCTATTAATAATTTAGAAGCTGCTAAAAAAATCGGTGTTTCTGAACGTGAACCAAGGCTTTATCTGAATATTATCAATAATTTGCAACAGCTATATTTTCAGCAGCAGCAATATCTCAAAGCCTTTGAAGCCAAGCAGGAGAGGCGTTCCATTGAACAGCAATTTGGTTTGCGGGCGTTTATTGGTGCAGGATGGCTACAGGCGACAAAAAAGGCATTTGTACAGACATTGCAAACAGCATCTCCACAAGAAAATATCGCCCCAGAAATCGCTGCATCTGGTCGCCAAATCGATGTAGAACGTTTGCTTGAACGCATTGGTCGCCCAGATTATAAATTGATAGTAATTCATGGGCCATCGGGTGTGGGTAAAAGTTCCCTGGTCAATGCGGGACTGATACCAGCTTTAAAGAATAAAGCAATAGGTTTTCAAGATAATTTACCTATAGCGATGCGCGTTTACACCAACTGGGTGGAAGAGTTAGGACGGGTTTTGGGACAAGGCGACAAGGGGAAGTTAGAATCTCGTTTATCCACCTTTGAACTGGATTCATCCACTTCAAACACTCAAACTCCCCACTCCCTACTCTCTCACCTCCGCAAAAATGAACAGCGCAACCTGCGAACAGTATTAATTTTTGATCAATTTGAAGAATTTTTCTTTGTTTACACCGAACCAGCGCAAAGGAAGCAATTCTTTGAGTTTCTGGGAGAATGTCTGAATGTTCTATCGCTGAAAGTTATCTTATCGCTGCGGGTAGATTACATCCATTACTTGCTAGAGTGCAATGATTTGCCTAGCCTGAAGATTATTGGCAATGACATTCTCAGTAATAATGTACTTTACAAGTTGGGGAACTTCTCACCTGATGATGCGAAGTTAATTATCCAGCGTTTAACAGAGAATGCTAACTTTCGTTTAGAACCTACTTTAGTTGAACAACTGGTGCAAGATTTAGCCGGGGAATTGGGTGAAGTGCGTCCCATTGAGTTACAGGTTGTAGGCGCGCAGTTGCAAACGGAGAATATTACAACTCTGGCAGAATATCAGCAACGCGGCACTAAAGAAGAACTGGTTAAGCGTTATCTAGAAGAAGTTGTTAAAGATTGCGGTGTTGAAAATCAGCAAGCAGCAGAAATATTACTCTACTTGCTGACGGATGAAAAAGGAACTCGCCCATTAAAAACTCGCGCTGAGTTAGAACACGATTTACATGAGTACTTCTCGGTTAGTAGTTTTTCTCTTTCGGATATGCCCCCAACCCCATTTTTTAAGGGTGGCTTAGTTTCTTTTACCACCTTTTTAAGGGGGTTGCCGAAGGTGGGGGGAGCAAAAGTTAGGGGGGAACAAGCTTCTGAAATTAGCAAATTAGATTTGATTTTAGAAATTTTTGTCAAATCCGGCTTAGTGGTTTTGCTACCAGAAAATCCGGCTGACCGTTATCAACTGGTACACGACTACGTCGCCGCCTTTATCCACCAGCAACAAAAACCGAAGTTAAAACAGGTGTTGGCGGAACTAGAAAAAGAGAGAAAACAAAGAAAACAAAGTGAAGACAAACTTAATCTTGTTTACAAAAGCGTCGTTCTTGCTTCCATAACCGCAGTATTCGGATTTGCTTGGTTGGCATCGGTAGCATTGCAGTCGGCCATAGAGGCAAATGTTCAGCTAATTAACGCCATCAATAATTCTTCTGAAGCCTTTTTGGCCTCTGGACAATATCCAGATGCTTTAATAACAGCGTTAAAAGCAAGTAGCAAAATCAAGCATCCACTTCTTTGGATACAGAACAGAAGCGATATCCAAATGCAAACTGTCTTAACTTTACAGCAAGCGGTTTACTTAAAGCCAAAGGAGGCAAAAGAAAATCGTGCTATAGAGGTGAATACTTTAGAAGGTCATAGCAGCACGGTCAATAGCATCGCCTATAGCCCCAATGGACAACAGTTAGCTTCTGCTAGTGCTGACAAGACCATCAAAATCTGGGATGTTAGCAGTGGTAAACTCCTCAAAACTCTGACTGGTCATAGCAGCACGGTCAATAGCATCGCCTATAGCCCCAATGGACAACAGTTAG
>CAZZZY010000691.1:0-3809 GCA_964658545.1 uncultured Acetobacteraceae bacterium
ATGACTTATGTTTAATGAGATTACGATTCAGGTAAATGGGGAAACCCATAGCTGCTCATTTCAAACTTTTTTACCCGACTTACTCCAAGAGTTGGGTTTCAATCCCCGCTTGGTGGCTGTGGAGTATAACGGCGAAATTTTACACCGCCAGTTTTGGCCGCAAACAAAAGTCCAACCAGGCGATCGCTTAGAGGTAGTCACTATTGTTGGTGGTGGTTAGTTGATGTGAGTCAGCAAGCCCAAATTTTTGAGACTATTCATTTGGGGTGAGAATCCCCAAATGAGTTTAATATCTACCTCGTCGCACTGTTAGGCGAGCCAACCGCAGCGACTGGATTCGGCTGATTCAGATAATTGTAAACTAGTTGGGAAACTTGACGGATAAAGTCTCTCCCCCTAGTGTCATTATACGGACGGGTAACGAAGATAGCCGCCAGATAACGCTTACCATTTGGCATAGTAACAAATCCTGCATCACCGATGAGAAACCCGATATCTCCGGTTTTGTTGGCGATGACAGCACCTTTCCCCAACCCTGCGGGAAGCAGTGTGTGAATTGTGGTGTGACGCAGAATATCCAAAGCTTGATCCCGACTCTGTGGAGAAACTAGCTTGCTATTCACAACTAAAGCCAACACCCGCGCCATATCTTGAGAACTTGTAGTATTGGTTCCTCTCAAGTCAGCCAAAAGATGCCGAATTACTGTGTCTTTGAGTCCCCAGTTACGGAAGCGCTGATTTAGTCGCGCCGCTCCACCTAAGCGATCGATAATCATGTTGGTGGCGGTATTGTCACTGATGGTAATCATCTTAGTGATGGTTTCCAAAGCTGTATACTTCTTGCCAACTCGCTCATACTGCATAACTCCAGAACCATTGGTTACTAAGTCACGCCGCATAATCAGGTTTTCCTGAAGGGTGACTTTACCCGCATCTAAATCTTGGAAAAAGGCGATGAGAATGGGCAATTTAATCGTACTAGCAGCAGAGAAAACGCGATCGCCTCCAACATCGAGATAATTCCCAGTATCCAAATCCAGAAAAAACATTCCTGTTTTCAGGAAGCTGTAGCGATTCATCAAGGCTTTAATCTGCGGTTCCAGCCCTTTCATCGGTGAACGCATGGGAACCACGCCAGCAAATAGAGTGCTATTATCACTCACTGTTGGAGAAATACTCGATTGAGTCGGAGTGATTTCTAAAGTGTTTGGCTGGGTTGCAGTTAATCGTATCGGCTTGGGTAACTGCATAGACCAGTGATTGGTGGATTCCTCTTGCAACTTCAACTGTGCTAGGTCGAAGGTGTAATTGGGTGCTAAGGTAACTACCATACGGGTAGTATCTGCGTTCAACTGTCCGATGCTAATGTCTTTAATTATTAACCCCACTCTTTGACTAGTCTGTGGATATCCTAGTTTAACTCCAGGTAAATCAATTACCAGACGGGTAGGGTTGGTGAGTAATTGTACTTTGGGTTGAACACTTTCGTCTGTGGTGAAATCCAGATGATTACGATTGCTATCAAAATGCCAATTAGCGATCGCAGCAGCTTTGACAGGGGAGCCAAACAAGAACAAGCTGAAGAAGCTGGGTATCAGCCAGCTAAATTTTATCATGTTTTCTTTGTGTGTGAGGAGCATCGGTGATCGTTGTGTGTGATGAAAATTCATGAATAAACAAAAGCCGCCCACCATTAAAGCATACATATCAAAAACTTTGTAAATTATTGACTTACCCGAAAAAACATTGATTATAAGTGTTTAATTTAATCAGTATATTTTACTGATCCTCTACCGTAATTAAGTAGAATTTCGGAAAATTCCAGGTAATTAGGGAAAAAAAGTGAATTCACGCCCAGCTAGATTTTGAATTATTTCCATACTGGATTAACCGAAAAATGGTAAATAAAGTTTCACAATATCTGAGAAAAATTCAGTACATCTATAAAAGTTCATAATATTAATAAATTAAATTTATGGAAATTTTGTATAGAAAAACTTTGCTGATGTAACTTATAGACCAATACGCTTGGGTTAAGGCTAAAACTCTGTTACCAAAGTCAATTTTTTAACGTAGACGCAAAGCGGCTTCCCGCAGGGTACCGCCAAGGCGCAGAGGACGCAGAGACAAGAAAGAAATGCTTAACTGAACTGTATTGACTTATAGACAAGTTTCCAGAGCCGATGACACTAAAATCCTAAATCTACGGCAATGCGGTGAGCGCAAGCAAACCCAGAAAAAGCTACTGCATTCAACCCTTGACCAGGAAAGGTACTATCCCCTACACAATAAAGTCCTGGTACAGCTGTGCGATTAAAGGGCATCTTCAATAATCCCCACAACTTACGCCGGGGAATTGGCCCATAAGTGCCATCCTGACGACCTAAAAAGCGGCGATGAGTGCGGGGTGTGCCTACTTCCAGATAATCCAATCCAGCATCTAAACCTGGAAAAATCTTCTCTAGGCGGTCAATAATTCGCCCAGCCGCCTCTTCTTTTTTGGCTTCGTACTCACTCGGAGAAAGTTCTTCCCAATCGTCAATCCAGTGAGGTGTAAAGGCATGAATGATGTGATATCCACTTGGCGCTAAATCTGGGTCAAGCAATGTGGGAATCGAAACAAAAATTGTCCCTTCCACTGCTGTCATATTTTCCCAATCTTCCAGCAAAATATGGTGGCACTGTGTCCCCGCAGGTAAAACTGACTCTTTTACCCCTATATGCAAACTCAAGAAGCTTGGAGATTTTTGATAATTTTGTTGCCATTTCTTCTCATTAATTGGCATTGTTTCTGCTGGTAGTAATTGCTCAAACGTATCCCAGCGCGTGGCATTAGAAACTATGCGTTTACCCCGATATACTTGACCATTTGCCAGTTGCACACCTACCGCTTTTCCTTTTTCTGTAAGGATTTTCGTGACTCTAGCTTGGTACTGAATCTTACCCCCAGCCTTCTCTAGACCTTCCACCAGTTTTTCGGCAATTTGTCCCACCCCGCCTTTGGGATAGTTAACTCCGCCATAATGCCTATCAGAAAAGACCATCCCAGCATTGATCATTGGTGTCATGTCTGATGGAACCACCGACCAGCAATAACACTCCATATCGATAAATTTCAATAATTGGGGATCTTTGATGTAGCGTCTGGCAAAATCTCCGGCATTTTGGGGCAGATACTTAACTAAACCAAGACACGCCAAAGGATGCTGAAAAAATACGCGCAGTAAATACCGAGGTTCTTCCAGCGACAGCAAATCCATGCTATTGAGGCACTTAAATACTTTTTGACATTCGTCATAAAAGCGACGAATCCCTCGTTCTTCATGGCGAAAATGAGCAATAAGATTTTGCAAAAACTTTTCATAAACCCGGTGAACCTCCAGGTCTAAACCTTGCGGTAAATGATAGTGAATCTGTACCGGATCTGCGATCGCTTCTTGGCTGACATTCACAGTTGACAAAGCACGGGTAAGTAAGTTGGTAGTGCCGTTTTGTCCTAGCCCAAAAATCATTGATGCACCAACATCAAATCGATAGCCTTGGCGTTCAAAATAACCAGCACTACCACCTGGAATCAAATAACGTTCCAGTACCAGCACTTTAGCTCCCTTTGCCGCTAACTGGGTCGCTGTTACTAACCCACCAATACCAGACCCAATCACGATCGCATCAATATCTTGCATTTCTGTCATTTGTTCTTTGCCTAGTAGTCTGTCAAGAAATAATTGATGGGTAAGCAGGTTCGTAGTCAGGACTTTAGAGAGTATTTATAAAGTAAAAATAAAATTCTTGTAGGGTGTGTTAGGCGC
>CAZZZY010000692.1:0-3798 GCA_964658545.1 uncultured Acetobacteraceae bacterium
AAGCCTCTCGTCTCATGTTTGCTTGATTGTCTATTAAACTCTAAGAGGTCATTTATAAAGTAAAAACAAGATTACCTGTAGGGTGGGAAAATAACACCCACCCTACTCTTGCTTAATGAAAGTTAGACAATAATCTTAAAGCTCTCCGTTAATCTTACGCCTGATGATTTCCATCTGGGCTTGCATATCAGCTTCAGTCACAGGCATAGGATACTTTGGAGAGTTAGGGTCTCGTTTGCTCATCAAAAAACGTAGAGCTTCAATGTCTTCGCGGTTTTCCACGACATAAGCTCTCAATTCTGTAAAACTCATTTGCTCATAATTCGGGTTCATTGACAAACTCCCATTCGCCATTGGGATAAACAATAATTTGAAGATCATCTCCAGCTAGGATGTAAACCTGTCCGGTTTTGTCGTCAAATCGAAATAAACGGATGTCTTTATAAAGATTTGACAGCATTTGACAAACCCTTAAACAGGCTAAGGCTTGCTCTGTTGTTGGTAAAATAAACGCTCCTCACTACTAATATAGGGTAGGCAATGCCCACCCTACTGCTGTTGATTACTTTTTGTGAAGACTATAGCGGACGGTAGACGCGATAGTTGATTTCGGGAAAGATATTATCCATTAACTCAACTTTTTCTAACCAACCACTGTCAACTTTGCCGATTTTCACGTCTTCGTAGAGCTTATTGAACCGCATCAGGTGCGATCGCGTCCGTCTAATTGCATAGGGTACCATTGTTCCCGTCCGCATAATAAATGCCCAGTCAGAAGACTGTGCTAATAGCAGTTCCCGCGCCGCTTGGTTAAGCGCTTTCCACTGCAATTCATCCTCTGGTTCCAAATGCGAGATTTCAATCATCCGTTCAGCAGCTTTGTGCAAATGCGGATAAATCCACGCATTCGTTTCATTCAACCAATACTCATGGAAACCCTTGAAACCCCAACTCGACTGCGAAGGACGACAGACTTGCTGCGTTGGCTGCTCTCGCAAATAGTCTGCTAAATGGGTCATTTGATAAGTTCCTTGGTCATACCATGATTTACGGAATAGATAATCGATGAACCAGGGGCCTTCATACCACCAATGTCCAAATAACTCTGCGTCATAAGGCGAAACGATAATTGGCGAACGCTGCATTATGCCATAGAGATGCTCAGATTGCCGCTCTCGGTTATACATAAAGTTAGCAGCGTGTTCTGCTGCCTTTTCCCTAGCCCAATACGGATCGTAGAGTGCCTTATCTGAAAGTCCTAAGCCACGCCCCGTAATTTTATGATACTTAATGCCCGTGTTTTTCCGTTGACCATTGGGCATGATATAGGGCTTGATGTACTCATATTCTGCTTCCCAGCCCAAATCTTTGTAAAATTCTCGATATTCCGCCGCCCCAGGATAGCCCACCTCAGAAGACCATACCTGTTGTGAAGATTCATGATCTCGACCAAAGACAGCAACACCAGTTTCTGTATAAATTGGTGCATAAGTGCCAAAGCGCGGCCGGGGACGGGCGTAAAGGATGCCATGCCCATCTGTGAGGAAGTAGCGTAACCCAGCATCGGCTAGCATCCGATCTAAACCTTCATAGTAGGCGCATTCCGGCAACCAAATACCTCTGGGTGCTTGTCCAAAAGTTTGCTCGTAATGCTCACAAGCTACCTGAATTTGCGCCCACACCGCCTCTGGATACATTTTCATCAACGGTAAATAGCCGTGGGTCGCACCGCAGGTGATGATTTCTAGATTATTACTGTCTTGGAACTTCTTAAAAGCTGTCACCAAGTCACCCTTATAGCTTTCCCATAGCTTACGGGCTTCCTTAAACTCAGTAGTGTAATATTCCGCTAAATAACGAAGATGCCCGTTATTAACATTATGTTCTGCTTCTAGTTGTATAAGTTCTTCTAGTTGGGCTAAGTGTGCTTCATAGCGTTCTTGCAGTAGAGGATCGCGGAGCATTGACACCAGAGGTGGTGTCATACTCATCGTGATTTTAAAGTCGATACCGTCTCGCTTTAAGCCTTCAAATACTTTCAATAATGGAATGTAGGTTTCTGTGATGGCTTCATAGAGCCATTCTTCCTCCAGCACGTAGTCACTTTCCGGATGACGAACGAAGGGCAGATGTGCGTGGAGTACAAGCGCGACGTAGCCGATAGACATAGTGATTTTGGGGTGATACTTGTAAGTTGAAGGTTGAGAGGTTTGGCTGAAATTAACAATATTTTAAGACTTTATGGGGATCGTAAGAATAGTTTTCAATTGAGTTAAATATAGTGCTTGTGGGGGTACAGCATTATTGTGCCTCCACTGCATGTTTTTGCTGTCACGTAAAAATGTAAACTCAGTATTACCCAAAATTTTGTGATTTGAACATTACGCAGATGGTAATCGTTCAGGGGGGTCTACCGAGATCAACCGAAGAGGACAGTAAATACTGTTTGCTAAGACTGTATAATAATGGGTTGTTATTATGTCCTTCTCTAACACGATCTATCGCATAGTTGATGGCGTAACCATTCCTGGCGTATTTCTGCAAGCCTTTATCAACAATGGAGACCACTATTATGTTACTGAAATTAAGGTCTATAAAGACGGCAGAATTGATTGCTGGGGGATGGTTGACTTTGATGGTTTCAAAGAAAAGGTGAGCAAAGGTTGGGTTAGAACTCATCTGCCTGAAGGAGCAAGAGTCTCAATGATGGTGTCTGGTCTTAATTTCACCGCCCATCAAGTGAAGTCAAGAGTTGAGGAGCAGGAGTTTGTTAAAGAAGTTGAAGACGAGATCCGACGACTCAATGGGCAGCTAACAACAGGAGAGATTTGCCGACAGGCATTAACAGAATACAAGCATGAGCCAAACGAGGCAAATAAGGAGTATTTGCGCCAAGCCTATGATGCTGTTCCTAAACACTGTCGCATATATTTAGGTGATATGGACGACAAAGATTCGGAATATCGCTCAATTCTAAACAGATGGAGCGACTAGGAGGAACCAACATCGGTACAACATTTCGTTGGAACGGCGGGACAGGGGTAATCGGATACGAAGCAAAGGTTATCTCCACTCTTCAACTGTTTCTATACAAAAAAATGCTTAACTCTAACGCCAAAACCTGGTAACAGTGGTGATGTGATTTCGTCATTAGCCAACAAGGTTGCTATCAGTTTTAATTGGGCAGTTTCTCTACGATAAACTTCTAGCTGCTGTAATTGCCAATTTGCAATCCAATACTCTTGCACTCCTGTGGATGAGTATAGTTTTAGCTTGGCTTCTCTGTCTCGACGTTCGTTAGTTGTCCCAGCAGAAAGCACTTCCACAATGAGTTCTGGCGCTCCTCTCAAATGCCCTTCGTCATCTAGTAATAGTGCTAAACGCTCATGACTAATCCAAACTACATCGGGTATGACATTATCGGCATCTGTAAAAATTATGCCGGGAGTTGTAATAGTTTCACCTAGTTTACTGGCACGAGACCAAATTTCTAATTCTAAATAAATATTACCCGCAGTCCCTTGATGTTTCCAGTGAGGCGCTCTAGTCACAAATAGTTCTCCGTCAATAATTTCATAGCGCTTCCATTCGTCAGTTGTGAATAATTCTAAGTCTGAGGTTGTCCAACGAACTTGATCGGATATTGTTTGGTTCATAGCACTATTTTCCCATGCCTAATTGAGAGATAAAATTCTATTTTCAGAATATTTGCTCAGGGTTAATACCTGCCGCTCGCAAGCGTTCTGCCAATATTGCCGCGCGTTGACGTTCTTGTTCTAGTTGTTGGTTTGCTTGCTG
>CAZZZY010000693.1:0-3797 GCA_964658545.1 uncultured Acetobacteraceae bacterium
AAGATAACCCTGATGGTTCCAAGAGTTTTAAAAGTACAAATTTTGATTTTGAACGTCTTGGCGATAATGTAATTGTTCGTGCCAAAAACGGCGAGGCTATTCTCACTGATGGAGTTTTATCGCCTAACGTAAGTGAGCAGCAATTACAAGCACTTGATAAGGTTCAATCTGTTGTTGATATGCATCATCAAATTGAAAATAATGCTCAAAAAAACTTGGAATATAGAGCTATAAAGAGATAGAAAATTGTATCTTTATATGGCGCATTTATAAAAGTGGAACGGCTAAGGGATGATGAGGGAGAATAAGATTGCGGGGAAAGGTTTTGAATATATCCTTTCCCCTTGATATTAGAAGTATTTATCGTCTAAATTTATTTTGTTTGCTCTCATGGGATTGGGGGATTGACAACAAGTTCATAATCCGGGCTTTGTCCTCTCTAATTAATTGGCGAACCAGATTCATTTTCTGTTCAAAAGTTAAAGATAAGTCAGCTTGAGCAACAGGGTAAAATAACTTGTTGACTTGATCACCTTTGACTTTTTCACCTTGAGCATATTTCCCTACTTCGATAAATAAATCTAACATTTGTTGTTTATCTAAATGCTGGAGCATCTGCTTTAGAAGTGACTTGATATTTGTTGTAACTTGTTCCTTTTCTTCGACTGCACCAGCAGTGTTTTGTTTAAGGCACTCCGACAATTTATCAATGACGGCGACTACATTGGTGACAATCTTAGTAAATTCACTATTAGCAGAATAAAAAGATAGTTCCTTGATTACAGTTGGTAATGTTTCAGCCAGTGCAGACTCAACAGATGATTGGTCAACATAATCAACTATCGCATTTATGGCGAGTTGTGATATTTGACGTTGTTCTGATTGAATTAATGCTGTTGTCAGTTTGTCTAATGTAGTTGCTCCATTGGTTAAAGAAAGCTGATATTGAGAGAGTTCCTTGATTAGTATTGGTAAATTAACCTCAAGAGACTCAACAGATGACTGCTCAACATAATCAGTAATCGCATTTACAGCAAGTTGTGAGAGTTGGTGTTTTTCCTGTTCAGCTAGGGCTGATGAAAGTTTGTCTAATGTGATTTTTCCATTGGTTAAATCCTGCTGATCATGTGAGATTTTCTGGATTAGAGGTTGCAATGTTTCAGCTAGTGCAACCTCAAGAGACGATTGCTCAACAAAATTAGTAATTGCGTTTACAATTCGCTCACTACTTCTATAACTTGTTGTCTGGTCAAGAATTGCTGAATTTTTTCTGTCAGTGTCTCCTGAGATGCTCTCTGTTCGCTGATTTGTACCCTGACTGCCTCCAAAGAAGAGGTTAATTCTTGTAATGTCGTCTCCAAGCTGTTCGACTTCTTGGAGTTCAACGTATTGGCTAATTGCTGTAAGAAATTCCTCATTTCTTCGGCTTGGCTCTGTTCCAAATGTCGGATTTGAGCGCTCAAATCCTGACTCAGTTTCTCGTGACTGTTCAACAATTCCTCTATTTTCTCGGAAAACACTACTAATTCCTGTATCTGGGTTGGGTTGTTGTCTGTTGAAGTCATTAGTTTGTCCTATGGATTGGTTTTGCTGTAATGAACGTTGTTCTTTAGTTAACTTTTGAGGTGGTGATATCGTGGCAGCACTCTTGTATTGATTCCGGCGTTGCCAGTCTCTTAAATTCATCGCTTGATGACTCAATTTCTCATAAGCCAGTGGCCCACGAGCGACTATAAAATCATCAACGCCTTTGTCTGGTCCTGGCAAGCTGACAACTTTGACTTTGGCTCCAGCTTT
The DNA here is from genome assembly GCA_964658545.1 of uncultured Acetobacteraceae bacterium. GTDB lineage: Bacteria > Cyanobacteriota > Cyanobacteriia > Cyanobacteriales > Nostocaceae > Nostoc. Next base: position 1,798 of record CAZZZY010000693.1, read on the forward strand.
TTGTAACAATCCTCCAGTCACTGAAATATCTCGCTCAATATTGAGCTTTGTTTCCGGCTTAGTTTCGTAGTCAAAGCAGAACTTGAAAACTCTATTAGGTGTAGCAAAAACTGCCAACTCCTCATGCAGGTAAGACTTGCCAATTTTTTTACCAAACTCGTCTTTTGGAGTTCGGTATCCCGCTGAAATTCCAGGTAGCCCAATGGCAGCGTGACCCTGGCTCAACAGGCTGGCTGCTTTTTTCGCACCTTCTGCGATCGCACACGGGATATTATGTTTCCAAACACAGTACCAAAATCCTGATTGGCGATCGCTGTTGCTTGGTTCAACACCAGCTTTTTTATAGATGCGCTCGGCTATCTCCTGGGGTACATCTAATAGGAAGATACTTAATTCAACTTTTGGCGGGTGTTCATATTTGATGAACTTCCCTTCAATTATTTGACCCGACTCATCTTTTTTGGGTCTGGGTGCATTCGGTTTGTAACAGCCCCATCTTTTAATCGGCGGTTTCTCACCTGGTTTTAAGTCAGCGAATGAACGCGCATCAACTCCAGCATCACACCACCAGCCACCAGCATCAAGATGCGAATATGCGCTGATTAATCCTTGTGTTAACCTCCCTGTATTTGTGCGATTAAGTTTTTCGCTGATCATCAGCCGTTCCCAGGCTTCATGTTCGCCGCCAGTATAGCTAAATTGAAGGCTTTCAAAGTTCAACGCCGTAATATCGGGATGAATGGCACTATTTTCAAACTCTTGCCAATCCTTTGGTTCAATAAAATGGGGTATTTTTTCAGTATGATGTGGTGTCCAAAATGCTTCTGTTGGGACAGCAGGTTTGGGTACTGGCTTGTCGATATGAGGTTTTGTAACGGTTGGTGGTAACTCTATCTCTTTTAGCTTGACTACAGGTATTTCTGTCGTCACCTCTTTTTGACAAATTGGCTTTGTTTCTGGCTCTTCTGGTGAAAAAGGAGTTTTCAGTACTTGTGGGTTAACCACTGTTTGAGTTTTCAGCACTGGGTCAGACTTTAGTACAGGTGCTACTAGCTCATCACTTATATTTATAGTTATCGCAAGCTCTTGCGAAAGTTGGCGCTGCTGCCCTCTTGAGGAGTGAACCTGTTTTCGTAGCAATTCCAAAGCATTTTCTTTGGCTTTGGACTGTTGCGCTAACTCTACCAATCGCGTTGGATCTTCGGTGTAAATCTTTAATTCATGCCTTGCACGGCTGGCAGCAACATAAAAACTTTCCTGCCCAATAGTGAAATCTGCCGAAATTAACACCCGATCCGCAGTCTTACCCTGACTACTATATGTTGTACTCACAAGGGCATAGTCTAAGTTTTGTGCCTGTGCCAAACTAATGCGTTCAGTACGCTCATCAGCATATTTAATGTGGACTATGTTCAGGTCGATCCCTGTGACAGTAAATTCCTGCCCGTTGCGTCGTCCCAATTGGCGATCGTTTTTCTTCCATTGCAAGCGATCGCCCACAGCAATTTCAATCTCAGCACGTTGGTATACAGCTTTCTCAAAGGCTGTATCTACTTCTAAGTAGTTACCATCATCACTTCTTAGGTTCAACTTGTCAGTAGTTCGACCTACCACTTCATACAGTTTGCCTTTAGAAAGCCCCCGACGTTTATAGTCACGTGTCGGCATAACCACATCACCAATTTCAAAGTTATGGGCAAACCGCATCTGTACAGTTGAGAGATTTTTGGTTTGCAATTGGGTGATGGTTGCAGTTTCTCCTAAAGTCCCCTCACCCTTGAGCTTCGAGCGAATCGCTTGGGTAATAAAGAGTCTTTCCGTGTTGGTTCCGGCTAAGACAAGCGTTTTGGCTCGTTGCTCTGGTGTCCCTACTATATAATCATTGGCGATCTGCTCTATTTTGGAAAAACTATCTATAGAAAGTATGGAACCGTTGGCTTCTAGTCGTTCAAATCCTGCTTCTATTCTGCCATCGGCAATTAAATCTACTGCTAATTTTA
>CAZZZY010000694.1:0-3795 GCA_964658545.1 uncultured Acetobacteraceae bacterium
CGGGGGGAGAGGCTTTGATTCCTGGTTTTAATTTTTCTCTGATGGTATGAAACCACCCTGCCTCCCCGCTCTTGGATAGGGGGCTATGATGTACCTTATCTGATTAAGAAACGCTATAGCTAAAAACAACAATATAGAATTTAGTAATTTTCTGAAAATATTCATATCATATTTAAGACAAAATAGTCACTACTACCATTGTCAAAATAAATACAATTTTACAATGCTTGTCGAATTGTTTGTGGAATGAATTTTACACAAACTTTATCGTCATGGATATTAAGTAGCAACCTATATGGGGAAACATAATATATGACCTAATCAGGGTTGGGTTCCATGAGAGCTAATTCCACTGGATTGCAAATCCAAAATACTCTTTCGCCAGGATAGCTCGGAACTAATTTACGGTTCTATTGGACAGAATTTATGAGGCTCGATCCCAAGCTCTACTTGTACTCGTTTCTAGCTAATTTCGGATGGCTCAAGAAAAGTTACACCGCTAAAATTATGTTGGTGGCATTTTTGGGCACTCATATACCCCTTCTAACCTTACTCTTGAGTTTCGTAATTTCAAACTCCTATTCCTTGGAGATGGTGGCGCGAGTGATGATTATTGCTCTATTGGCTACCTTAGCAGGTACAGCCGCCACCCTCTACGCACTAAACCATCTCCTCAAACCAGTAATTTTGACATCTGCTGCATTACAAAATTATCTTAACACCAAAACACTACCGGAATTACCTACAGAATTTGCCGATGAAGCAGGTACGTTGATGGCAGATACTTCAAAAACTCTTCACACATTAGATGAGTTAATTCACTACATTACTAATCATGATCGCCAAACTGGATTACCTAATCGTGATTTATTCCGCGATCGCCTCTATCAGATTCTATCCCAAGCTGAAAACAACCAGCGTCTCATAGCCGTCTTTTTGCTCAGTATTGATGACTTCACTGCTATGAGTCACGGGTTGGATCATCAGATAACAAATTCGTTGTTAAGTGCAGTTTTCCAGAGGTTATCAACCTCTATAGCACAAACAGATATTCTCGCCTATTTGAATGGAGATGAATTTGCCCTTGCCCGAATCGATATTCATTCTTTAGAAAATGTAATTAAGCTATCGCAGGTGCTATTGAGTAGCCTGAACAAACCCTTTTTGCTACAGGGTAACTCGATTCATATCACCGTCAGCATTGGTATCACAATTAACAACCTAAATGCTCCTCATGGCATAGATCAACTTTTGCAACAGGCTCACATAGCCCTGTACCACGCAAAGCAGCAAGGGCGTAGCCAATATCAATTCTATTCGCCGGAAATTAATGCTCAGTTACAGGAGCGACTGACTTTAGAAAATGAATTACGTGGAGCGCTTGAACGTAGGGAAATGCTGGTTTATTATCAACCTTTGATTGATTTAAGTAGCGGACAAATTACAGCTATGGAAGCATTGGTTCGCTGGCAGCATCCTACATTAGGTTTAGTTTCTCCAGTCAAGTTTATTCCCATTGCAGAAGCCAATGGTGCGATCGTACCAATTGGTGAATGGGTCTTGCGAACTGCTTGCGCCCAAACCCGTACTTGGCAGCTTGCTGGATTTACCCCAATTCGGATATCTGTGAATCTGTCATCTCGACAGTTTGAACAACCGTATCTGGTTGAAATCGTCAGCCAAATTCTTGAGGAAACTGGCCTCCAAGCATCTGACTTGGAACTAGAAGTGACGGAAAGCTTTTTGATGGCTGACATTGAGCGTTCAGTTAAAATCTTAAAACAATTACGAGAACTGGGTATATGCTTGGCTCTAGATGACTTTGGCACCGGTTATTCTTCCTTAAACTACTTGAAGCGCTTTCCTGTGCATATGCTCAAGATTGATCGGTCATTTGTGCAGGATGTCATGTCTAATCCTGATAGCGCCGCCGTCACCGATGCAATTATTGCTCTAGCAAAGAGCCTCCGGTTGAAGATCACGGCAGAGGGTGTGGAAACCCAAGAACAGCTTGAATACCTGCAAATGCGTGGATGTGATGAAGGTCAGGGTTTTTATTTCAGTTGTCCTGTCCCTGCTGATATAATTACCCCAATGTTGCAGAAAAGTTCTCAGCAGATGGAGATAATTGCAGTATAGGTGGATACCTAAGCCATTACAACGAATCGCAGTTGCACCTATCTCAGAGGCCACCCGAATACTTAGACATCTCCAGAAAAGATTTAGATACCACATAATTATACGCAGACCTAACCCCCCTTCCCCCCTTCCCTACCAGGCAAGGGGGGTTTTAAAGCCTCTCTCCGCTTCGGGGAGAGGAATGGAAGTGGGGTCTTTTTCTTTTTCGGAGATGTCTCTTGTATAGCGCTACGCACCTAGATTGAGATTCTTTTTGTGTGGAAGCGGGGCTTCCACACAAAAAATTGTCCGGGTTTAGTCGCATTAGAATCCATTGGCAAATTCGCAGTAGTAAAAGGCGAGGCTAGTCCTCTAGGGAACTGCGATCGCACAGATCAAATAGAATGAGGGTGATGTGTTCATCAGAAATATATAGCGATCGCCAATAAACAACTTCTGGAAATAAGCTTTTTGGCGATCTATGTGTCGCAATCGTTTTTTAAATTGGTATTATTCCCAAATATTACTAATAACCGCACTTTTACAGACGGACACCACTACCATCATGAAGATTAAATTCTCTTAACATTTCGTTACACTAAAGACATCGAGAAGGACAAAAACAAACCTCTCGAAGCTGAAATCAAAGGTGAACGACATGAATGGCACAATTCGCGTTGGTAATCTCTTCGGAATTCCCTTCTATATCCATCCGTCATGGTTTTTAGTGCTGGGTTTGGTAACTTGGAGCTATAGCAGTGGACTGGGGGCACAATTTCCCCAATTGTCTGCGGGGTTAGCTTTGCTACTAGGACTGATAACAGCACTGATGTTATTTGCCTCTGTCGTTGCCCATGAATTAGGCCACAGTTTCGTGGCAATGGGTCAAGGTATTGATGTTAAATCCATCACACTGTTTATATTTGGCGGTTTGGCTAGCTTAGAAAAAGAGTCGAAAACCCCAGGTGAGGCTTTTTGGGTAGCGATCGCAGGGCCAATAGTAAGTTTCTTACTATGTGGTATCCTTACAACTATCGGTGTTACTACTACTGCATCAGGGCCCTTAGCGGCAATCCTTGGTGTTCTAGCTTCTGTTAACTTGGCATTAGCCCTGTTTAACCTGATTCCTGGCTTGCCCTTAGATGGCGGAAATATACTGAAAGCAGTTGTTTGGAAAATTACAGGCAATCCTTACAAAGGTGTTACCTTTGCGAGTCGAGTTGGGCAAATCTTTGGTTGGGTAGCAATTCTTTCAGGTATAGTTCCTCTACTATTCTTTGGCAGCTTCGGTAACTTCTGGAACTTGTTAATTGGCTTCTTCTTGTTACAAAATGCTGGTAATGCGGCTCAATTTGCCAGAGTGCAAGAAAAACTCACAGGTTTGACAGCCGAAGATGCTGTAACTCATGATAGCCCAATTGTATCTGCTAATCTTACCCTGAGAGAGTTTGCCGATCAGCGAGTCATAAGTGGGCAAAACTGGCATCGGTTCTTAGTGACTGATGATGGTGGACAATTAGTAGGTGCAATCGCAATTGATAATTTACGAACCATTCCAACAGTACTGTGGTCAGAAACTCAAATAAAAGAAGTCATGCGACCAATTACCGAATCTACTACAGATGAACTACCTCTAGCTGGCTTCGCCTGAGAAGCGAGGTTTCTACATCCTCTAAC